>JAIXVB010000031.1 GCA_027483245.1 Verrucomicrobiaceae bacterium
CAGGCCGAACCCCGAGGCATCGCGGAAGCCTTCCTCATCGCCGAAAGTTTCATTGGGAAAGGCTCCGTCATTCTGATTCTCGGCGACAACATTTTCTCGGGGGGCGATGCCTTTCCTCGCGCCTTTGCCGAGTTCCAAGGCGGTGCCACCATCTTTGCTTATCACGTTCACGATCCCCAGCATTACGGCGTTGTGGAGTTGAATGCCGAAGGCCAAGCGCTCTCCTTGGAAGAGAAGCCAGCGCACCCGCGCAGTCACTTCGCCATTCCTGGTGTTTACCTCTACGACAATCAAGTCATCGAGATCGCTCGCAGTCTCAAACCTTCCGCACGGGGCGAGCTCGAAATCACCGATGTGAACAAAGAATACCTGCGTCGTGGACAGTTGCGCGTCGTTCGCCTCAGTCGCGGTTTTGCCTGGCTCGATGCCGGCACAAGCTCCAGCCTGCACGATGCGTCCAGTTACGTGCAGACCATTGAAAAGCGTCAGGGCATCAAGATCGGTTGTCCCGAAGAAGCCGCCCTTCATCGCGGTTTCCTCAGTCAGGCTGATTTTGAAAACCTCGTGAGCCAACTCCCCGACTGCGAATACCGTGACTACCTCACCAGCGTCGCCTCAGGATTCGGTCGCAGTTCCAGTTCCAATCGTGACCCCCGCTGAATCACCCGCAGCCCTCTCCTCACCATCATCAGCGATCCTGCTCCAGCACACCCTCCTTTGAAAGATCGATTCCAGGTTTTGGATTCGATCCGTGGGTTAGCCTGTTTAGCGGTTGCGTTGTTTCACTTCGCGCCCAAAGCGGGTGAGAATCCCTGGCTATCTTTATTTACATCTAAGGGGTATCTCGGAGTCTATGGATTCTTTGTCGTTTCAGGGTTGGTCATTCCCTTGTCGCTTCATCGGAGCGGTTATTCATGGCCGCAGGCAGGCCGCTTTTTATGGAAACGGATCCTGCGTCTGCATCCGCCTTTTTTGATTTCAGTGATTGTTGCTTTGGGATTGGGGGCCTTGGCAAACACTCTTGCTCGTGAATCCGGCCCCGGCTGGCCCCCATCAGTTCAGACGGTGTTGGCGAATCTGTTTTATCTGCCAGACATTCTTGGCCTGCCCAAGTTGCTTTACAGTTATTGGACCCTTCCTCTGGAGCTTCAATTCTACGCGTTTCTGGCTCTCCTTTTTCCCGCGTTTGTTCACCCGCAGTCATGGGTGCGCTTTGTGAGTCTTACTGCAACAATGCTGTCTAGCGCGTTCACCTCAGGGGCTTGGGTCTTTTTTTATCTACCCTGTTTCTTGTTTGGCCTCCTGTTGTTCATGAAGTTAACAGAACAACTCACAAGACTAGCTTTTGCCTCCTGGACGAGTGTACTCACGGCTTGGGTTGCTTATTGGCACGGTGGTTGGATTGCAGCCGCTTGCCTCCTCACAGTGTTGACCATTCTTTACATTCGTAGAGGGCCCCCATGGTTGACGGCACTCGGCACCATCTCCTATTCTTTGTATCTGATTCACGAGCCCATTGGCGGTTTTGTGACTCGTGTTGTGACACGATTGTTGCCCGCATCACCGTCAACCTCGGTTTGGGCCATGATGGCTTCGCTAACGGCTAGCCTTTTAGCGGCCTGGATCTTTTGGCGTTGGATTGAATCTCCTTCTGCTCAGGCTTCAAGTCGAGTGATCTTGACCCCCAAGATTGCAGCGGCCTAGCGCGGCAGAAAGTTTGCGAGAACCCTCAGCCCTCTTTCCTTATCAGCGATCCTGCTCCAGCTTCTCATCTTCTTGTCACCGGAGGCGCAGGGTTCATCGGGTCACAGTTGATTCGAGGGTTGCTCCAGCAGCCTGAGATTCAAAGGCTGGTTAACCTCGACTGCCTGACCTATGCCGGTCGTTTGGAAAACCTCAACGGCGTGGACGCCGACCCGAGATATGTGTTTGAAAAAACGGACCTGCGAGACGCTGCCGAAGTCGCTCGTGTGATTCGTCAGCATGAAATCACCCACGTCCTGCACCTTGCCGCAGAGACGCACGTGGATCGCAGCATTCGGGGCCCTGCTGATTTCATTCAGACCAACATCGTGGGCACCTTCCATCTTTTAGAAGCCTGCCGTGCCCACTGGCTCTCAGCCACTCCGCCATCAACCCGCAGCGATCAGCGCTTCCGCTTTGTCCATGTCTCGACGGATGAAGTCTATGGCAGCCTTGAGCACGCGGGCAGCTTCACCGAATCTAGCCCCTACGCGCCCAATTCACCTTACTCGGCCAGTAAAGCCGCCAGTGATCATTGGGTGCGTTCTTACCACCGGACTTACGGACTCCCGGCGATCATCACGCACAGTTCGAACAACTACGGGCCGCGTCAGTTTCCCGAGAAACTTATCCCACTGGTGATTCAGCGCCTGCTCCAGCGTCAGCCCATCCCGATCTATGGCGATGGTTTGCACGTGCGTGATTGGCTGCATGTCGAGGATCATTGCCAAGCCCTCTGGACGATCCTCAAATCGGGACGCGTTGGGCAGTCCTACAACATCGGTGCTCAGAATGAAGTCACCAATCTTGCACTCGTTGAAACCCTCTGCGATCTCATCGACGAACTTCGCCCTGATCTCGGCGGGCAATCACGGCAGCTCATCACCTTTGTCACCGATCGCCCCGGTCATGATCGTCGCTACGCCATCGACGCCTCGAAACTCCAGAGTGAACTCGGTTGGACGCCTCAACACACGTTCCACTCAGGACTGCGGCAGACACTCGAGTGGTATCTCAGCCATCAAAACTGGCTCTCCTCGGCTTTTGCCCACGCTTGAGTGAGCAGAACTCAAGGCGCGTACATTTTCCCTTTATGAAACTCCTCGTCACCGGCTCCTCCGGTCTCATTGGCTCCGAAGTCGTCACGTTTTTTTCCGCCTTGGGTTGGCAGGTCCACGGTGTGGACAACAACATGCGCGCTGACTTCTTTGGTCCTCAGGGCGACACACGTTGGAATCAAGAGCGTCTCAAAGCCACGCATCCTCAGTTTCAGCATCATGAAATGGACATTCGGGA
>JAIXVB010000019.1 GCA_027483245.1 Verrucomicrobiaceae bacterium
AGGTCGGTGCCGTTTTCATAGTTTTCAGCGTTGGTGACTCCGTCGCCATCAAGGTCGCCATTGGTATCATCATTGGCTTCGTAAATGTTCAGGCCGTGGTATTGCTCGATGCGATCTGGAATACCACCGCCATCAGAATCATTGAGATCCACCATGTGCCAGTCCGTGTATTGCGCGCTGAGGCTGTAGGCGTTGTTGGGGTCTGTGTTGAAGATGTTTGTTTCTTCACCATCAGTCAAGCCATCGCCATCTGTATCAACGGTCATGGGATTGGTGCCTTCTGAGGTCTCGGCAGCATCAGAAACGCCGTCCGAGTCCGAGTCAGGTTCAGAAACGGGATAGTAATAGTCATCGTAATCACTGCGCCCGTTTCCATCTGAATCCGAGTTGTTTGGATTGGTGTACGAGGTGGAAGTCTCAAATTCATCACCGAGTCCGTCGCTGTCGCTGTCTTGAAACGTCGTGTTGTCAGCCGCGGCGGGGGATTCAGATTCGATTGGAGAGTTGGCAGCATAGAAATCAGCCAAGTCACTTTGGCCATTGTTGTCGGTATCCCAATGAAGGGGATTGGTTCCTGTTGTGGCGACTTCGTCACCATCATTGATTCCATCATAATCGGTGTCGTAAAGCAGTGGGTTGGTCCCGAGCCATGATTCATACCAAGCGGGCAAGCCATCAAGGTCGTGATCGCTCCAATCAGCCCCTGATTCGGGCTCGGGATCGGCTGACTGCCAAATTGGCTGGTTGCTGGTATCCGGCGTGTATTGCGCCTGAATTGCTTGGCTCCCTATGAAGGAACTGAATACCGCAATTCGAATGGTTTTACTGATGCATGAAGAGTTCATGCTTAATTGGAGTAGATTCATGGCTTATTCAGGTTGGTGTGTGATAGCGCTATTTATTTTCGGAATTATCTCCGGCGGGTGCATGTCATATCAATTGTGGTATGTTGGATTCAAGATTTATTTTCTTACCGTTCATGAATTTGAGGGTGATTTAACTTGGGGTTAATGGCGTGGGTAATGCTTCTTTTCGTGGGTGAATATTCTGTGTTCCTGAACTTAAATGCAGTCGCATTTAAAGCTGTGTCACTCCCTGCGGCTATTATCGTGCTGTGGATAATCTCGGCGTCTTCGATGCCCACGCGAAGAACCTCGTGCGCTTTGAGGATCAACTCATCCCTTTCGATGTCATTCCCTGCCGTCCTGACGGTGGATTTCTTCAATTCATCGCAGAGACCTTGGCCGCCGGGCACCAGGTGTCAGCGGTGCGCACTGCCTCGACTGGAAGAAGGGCGGAGGTGACCGGTGTTCAGTAATCAGTAATCAGTAACCACTGAATCCGAAGACTGCTTGACGCTCTCGATGTCTGCTCCGACGAAGGCGTGACCTTTATGACTGCCCAGACGCTTACGGAAACCCTGCCGCTCGATCGCCAATTGCGACGAGAGATCCTTTTTGCACGGGAGCGTGTGTATCGCTTTGGTCAGGCGACTCCGTTGGAAAAATTGACGTTGCCTGGGCATGAGCCGGGGCCTGAGATCTGGGTGAAACGTGAGGATCTGTCCGCGGTGAAAGCCTACAAGTGGCGGGGCGCAGGCAATCGCATGGCGGTGCTGACGCCTGAGGAGGCGGTGTGTGGTGTGGTCACGGCTTCAGCGGGCAATCACGCGCAAGGAGTGGCTCTGGCGGCCAAAGCTCTGGGCATCCGCGCTCGCATTTACATGCCGCGCTCCACGCCCAAGGTGAAACAACAGGCCGTTCGCCATCATGGCGGAGAGTGGGTGGAGATTTTTTTGGCGGGAGATAGCTACGATGGGGCGGTGACTGCCGCACGTGAGGATGAGAAGCTGAATGGCACGGTGTATGTGCATGCCTATGACGATCTCCAAGTCATGGCGGGGCAGGGGACTTTGGCTGATGAAGTGGTGCTGTCGGGCAAAGGGCCGTTTGACGCTGCTTTTCTCCAGGTCGGCGGGGGAGGGATGGTGGCGGGTGTTTCCAATTGGCTGCAGACCTATTGGCCTGAAATGGAGCTGATCGGCGTGGAGGGCGTGGGTCAGGCGAGCATGAAGGCGGCGCTGGAGGCTGGGAAACCGGTGCGATTGGAGCATTTGGATATTTTTTGCGATGGCACAGCAGTGCGACAGGCGGGAACGCTGCCCTTTGAAATCTGTCAGGGCACTCTGACGCGGATCGAAACGGTGACGAATGCGGAGGTCAGTCGTGCCATTCGGGTGCTGTGGGAGAGCCTGCGTTGTGTCTCGGAGCCCTCCGGTGCCATGGGCCTAGCGGCGGTATTGAAAAATCGCGCGGCGCTGGCTGGGAAGCGGGTGCTGATCGTGATCACGGGAGCCAACATCGACTTTCTCCAGCTGGGTCTCATCGCACAGTCCGAGGGACTGGCGAGCAGCGCGGCGAGGACGATCCGGGTGCGGCTCACGGAGCGCGCGGGTTCGATGCTGGCCCTTTTGGACCGTTGTTTCGAGGGGCTAAACATCGCGGACTTTCAATACGGAAAACAGCAGGAAGACGCGGCTTGGCCTGCCTTTACCATCACGGCGGATGATCCTGCGGCGCTGGAGGTGCTGCCGCTGCGTCTGGCCCAGCACGGTTATGAGTGGGAAGATCTCACCGGAGCGGTGGACATCGCTTTTCGCGCCATTCCGCTGCGTGGGGATCTGCTCAACCAGCCGCTGTTTCTGCGATTGGAATTCTATGAGCGACCGGGGGCGCTCCATGACTTCTTGGACAAAGTCGTGCGTGGGCGCTCCAGCATCTGTTATTTCAACTACCGTCAATCGGGCGAACGGATCGGGCGTGCGCTAATCGGCCTGGACTTCCCCACTTCGGAACTGAGGGCTGATTTTCTCCAAGCCTTGCCTGAACAGGGCGAGGGCTATCGATCCTGCGTTGCCGTGGAGACGCGAGCTGCGGAGCGAATGGGGCGGTGATCAGTGTTCAGTGTAGAAATGGAGCGGACGGTGGAAAGAACCTGCCGCTATTTTCTCACCAAAAAGCGTGTGCAGATCCCGCCGCCTGCTACGACATCCGGCAGTTGTTCTGCATGGCGACCGCTGGCGATGATGCATTGCACCCCACCATTGACCGCGTCTTGAACGGCGCGGAGTTTTGAGATCATGCCGCCTGTGCCGAGCGCGGTTTTTTCTTCCTGAGCATGGTGGATGACGACATCGACATCCTCGACAACGGGAATGGGACCTTCTTCCGGGTGATTCATGTCTCTCAGCAGGCCAGGGGCGCTGGTGAGCAGGATGAGCAGGTCCGCCTGCCAAAGTCGGGCGATGCGGGAGGACAGTTTGTCATTGTCGCCAAAGCGCAGTTCTTCAATCGCGACGCTGTCATTTTCATTGATGACGGGGACCACTTGCGGGAACTCAATGAGGCGCTCCAGGGTGGTCTTCACGCGGCGGGCGCGGTCGTAATTTTCCAGATCCTCATGCGTGACCAACAGCTGGGCCACATGCAGGCTGTGATCGCGAAGCAAATTCTCATAGGCATGCATCAGATGCGTCTGACCCACGGCTGCGAGGGCCTGAAGTGTTGTCATGTCTGTCGGACGTTTGATGAATTCCAAGGGCTTCAGTCCTGAGGCGACTGCACCACTGCTGACGACCACAACATGATGTCCCGCTCTTTTGAGCAAGGCCACGGCCTCGACAAGCTTGCGCAATTGCACAGGATCAGGCTCTGGGGTCTGAAGCTTGGTGAGAATGCCGGAGCCGAACTTGAGGACGATGCGCTGAGGGGTCATTGAAAGAGGGCGCGCAGTATGAACGACTGAAGGGGGGTGGCAAGGGGGACTAACCGAAAATTCGGAATCAGGGATGAGGCGCTGTTCGGTATCCAAGTCGCAAGACCAGGAACTAGGAACACTGAATTCACCTTTCGTTCGTTGCCTCTGACGCATCACTCGCTATCAAACACGGCTCCATGAGCACTTTTCCCGACCGTCCTGTCGCCGTTCTATGCAGCGGTGGCGATTCCCCTGGCATGAACGCTTTTCTGCGCGCGGTGACGCGCCTGGGGCTGAACCGGCATCAAATTCCCGTTTTGGGCATTCGCGATGGCTATCAGGGGCTGGTCCGTGCTGCCCGTCAGGTGAATGGCCATCCGGCGGAATTGGCGAAGCTGAAGGCACGCATCGTGGCAAACACGGGGGCCAAGGGCCTCATCGAGCTGGATCAGGACATCATCCTCATGGATCACGCCTGCGTCAGCGGCATCGTCGGACGCGGGGGCACTCTCCTGGGGTCCGCGCGCTGCTTGGAGTTTCACAAACCTGAAGTGCGGCGCAGTGTCATCGACCTGCTGACCAGTCTGGGCGTGCATGCGCTGGTCGTGGTGGGGGGCGATGGCTCTCTCACGGGCGCAAGGCTGCTGGCAGATGAGAGTGATCTGCGTGTCATCGGTGTCCCGGCGACCATCGACAACGATCTTCAGTTCACCGAGCTGGCCCTGGGCGTGGATACTGCCGTTCACACGCTGGTTTGGGCCGTGGATCATTTCATTGATACCGCGCGCAGTCATCGGCGTGTCATGGTGTTGGAGACCATGGGCCGAGACTGTGGGGATCTCGCCCGCATGGCCGCCGTGGCCTCGGGCGCTGAAATGGTCATCACACCTGAAGGCGGAGCGGTCACCCATGAGAGGTTGATTGAATACGCGGCCAAGATCGAGACCTCCATGACTCGTGGCCGTCGTCATGCCATCGTCCTCGTGGCAGAAGGTGTGAAATTCTCTCACGATACCACGCCTGATCGCAGTCGCGCCTACGTGCTGCGGGATGCCTTCGAATCTTACTTCCGTCGCGCAGGAGCTCCTTACCCAGATCTCGAAGTGCGTCCTTCGGTCCTCGGGCATCTTCAACGTGGTGGCCATGCCACCCCTCAAGATTGCATCCTGGCCTCGCGCTTCGCTGAAAATGCCTGGGAATCTCTGCTTAGCCCTGAGCCCCAAAACGGTATCACGGCTCTCCAGCATAACCGCGTCGTCGTTGTCCCGTTTGGTGCCGAAGACATGCCAGATCGCGCGCGTTTTTCCCGAAAAATGGACGAACTGCATGAAGATCTGAGTTCTTGGTAAACGGCAGCTCAGAAGTTCGAAATTGGAACACTGAAGACGGATTTTTGGTCTTCAGTGGACCTTTCATTTTCCGATCTTCAGATTTCGAACTTCGAGTTTCCTGATACACCTTCGCCTGTGCCCACTTCCCTCCATGACCTGACCTTTGACGAGCTGCGTGCGGTGCTCGTGGCTGATGGATTGCGGCCCGCTCATGGCGCCACCCTTTGGAATGCGTTGCAGTATCGCGCCGAGACCGATCTTGGATTGCGCACGGATTTTGTGCCGCCGCTGCGTCGCTGGTTGGAACTGCGTTTGGGAACCGACTATGTTTTGGATCGACCGGAGATCGCCACGCACACGTTGAGTGGGGATGACCTGACGCAGAAGTACCTGCTGCGTTTGAGCGATGGGCAGGAGATCGAGACGGTGATCATGGGTTACCCCGGGCGCTACACGGCCTGCATCAGCACGCAGGCAGGTTGCGCGATGGGCTGCGTCTTTTGTGCCACCGGGCAGATGGGTTTCGTCCGGCATTTGCGACCTGGGGAGATCGTGGCGCAGGTGCATCATGCGCGGCGTGTCCTGAAGGAGCGCGGCGAACGGTTGCGAAATCTGGTTCTGATGGGCATGGGCGAGCCGCTGCACAATTACGATCATGTGATGAAGGCGCTGGGCATCCTCAGTGACACCCGTGGTGCGAACATCGGTCCTAGCAAGATCAGCATCAGCACCGTGGGCGTCGTGCCGGGCATCCTGCGAATGGCCGAGGAAAACAGCCCCTACAATCTCGCGGTCAGCCTGCATGGCAGCACGCAGGAAGAACGCGCGGCCCTCATTCCCGCGAATCAACGATGGCCTTTGGTGGAGCTGATCGCGGCCTGCCGGACCTACGGTGAGAAGACCGGACGCCGGATCTTTTTTGCCTGGACCTTGATTGCCGGTGTCAATGACAGCCCCGAGCACGCTGCGCGGGTGGCTGCGCTGCTAAAAGGGCTGGATGCGCATGTGAATCTGATTCCGCTGAATGAAACAGCGGGCTACGCGGGCCGAGAGAGTGTTGAGACTGCAGCGGATGTCTTCCAGGGCATCGTCCAGGCGGCGGGTATCCCCTGCACCATTCGGCAGCGGCGCGGCATCGACGTGGCAGCGGGCTGTGGTCAGTTGAAAGCGGATCGCAAACGAGCTGGAAGTCGGCAGCTGGAAAAGGCTTAAAGCCGCGCCATTTTTTCCAGTGCCTCACCCGTGACTCGCATGATGCGCCAGTCCGCTTTCATCTCGGCACCGAGGCTTTCATAAAACTGGATGGCGGGGGTGTTCCAATCCAACACCGTCCACTCGTAGCGCCCGCAGCCACGATCAGCGGCGATGCGTGCGACGGCTGTGATCAGGGCCTTTCCCAAACCGCAGCCACGATGCGCAGGCTGTACGTAGAGATCCTCCAGATGCAACCCTGGTCGAGCCAGAAAGGTGGAGTAATTGGTGAAAAAGATCGCCATGCCCACTGGGGTTTCATTCACACAGCCGATGAGAGCTTCAGCGACTCGCTGAGGACCGAACAGAGTGGCTCGCAGACTGTCCTCCGTGGCCACCACTTCATGAGTCAGCTTTTCATAATCTGCCAGCTCGCGAATCAGGGCGAGGAGAATGGGGGCATCGGCTTCCGTGGCTGGGCGAATGGAGAGGGCAGGGTACACCCTCAAAGAATGGCCTCACTTGGAGAGTTCCGCCACTTTCTCCGCCAGCTTTTCAAAGGAGAGTCGGTCGCTGTTGTTCTTGCCCACGTAACGAAAGACTTCTTTTCCATCGGGTCCGATCAAGATCGTGGCCGGGTAGTGGACACTCTGACCGTGAAAGGCGTAACCATCGGGGATGTCGAAGGATTTCGCGAGTTTGGCATTGGGATCGCGATAGATCGGGTTCTTGGCCAGGTCTTCCGCCGGGAGTTTGCTGGCCCAGGCTTCGATTTCTGAGTCCGTGTCAGGTTTGAGGAAAATCTGCTGCACCGTGGGCAATGTTGGCGCTTTCGTGAAGTAGTCGCGTGTGTGGCGCAGGCAGACAGGGCACTCCGTTTTCAAAAGGAAATGCAACGCCACAAACTTCCCCTTCGCGTCCTTCAGGGTAAAGGTTTCTTTGCCGGTGGCGGACTTCACGGTGAAGTCTTCGGGTGTGGCGGCGAAAGTGACGGTGGCGATCAGAAAGAGAGAGGTGAGGAGAGCTTTCATGGTGAAGGAGGGACGCCATGAGAGCGTGAGTTCTGAAGTTTATTCCCATGAGCTCCAGAGTTTTGCGCGAGAAGATGGGAAGCCTTCCATTAAGAGATAACAGAAGCCCCTTTCGATAGGGGAAATCTTCATGTCTGAGGCTTTCTGCTAAATTGACGGAATAACCGCAAGAA
>JAIXVB010000368.1 GCA_027483245.1 Verrucomicrobiaceae bacterium
CATCCAGCTCGTCTCAGATCATAGCCGCCCACATCGGCTGGGTGTCGGCATACATGCGGAATCGACACACTTTGCCTGCCCGAAAGTCATACACATGAGCCACTGCCGCACGCATGGCTTTTCCCGTCTGCGGTTGGGTGCCACTGTAATGACCGAGGACCATGACACGGTCCTCAGCCTCCACAAACTCTTCAGGCGTGAAGGCAAAATCTGTCCAGCGGCGAGCATTTGCACGGAAGACATTTTCGATCACCGAGGAAGCGCCCAACCAAGTGGAGCCCCCTGGAAAACCCGCGCTTTGCTGCCAAACAAGATCGTCGGTGCAGAGAGCGGTGAAGGCAGCGTCGTCACCCTCACGCATGGCCCGGTAGAGTTCGTGAATGGTTTCAAGCAGGGTCATAAGCGGAGGGAATGACGTCTTGAGTGCGCACACGGGTGCCGACCAGATAACTAACCAACGATGCCCCCACGGCGAGATACGCGAGTTGATTGAAATGGACCAACTCCCCACTGGGAGCAGTCGTCACCAACATACCGGCCACCGTCGCCGCAGCTCCCGCGGCGAGGTCACGCACGCAGGTGTTCAGGCTCATAAACGCCCCGCGTTGGGAAGGCGGCACGGCCAGTGAACCGATGGCCTGAGCAGGCACAAAACGGCCACTGGCAAAGATAAAAAATAAGCCGCCGAGGACAAGGGTGCCCGCCATGGGCAGCGGCGGCGCGTGACTGATAGCCAGGACAACCAGCGCTCCCACAACGATCATGACGCCCAGCACACGCATGCGCCCCAAGCGATCGGCAAGACGGCCCACAATCGGAGAAGTGATGATCGTCAGCAATCCGCCGATGAGGTAGATGAGAAACAAATGCTCTTCAGGAAAAGCCAGATTGTGAACCAGATAGGGTGACAAGAGGGGGATCATCACCATGTGTCCCGCGACCAGGAGGAAGATGAACAGCAAAGCCCATCCTGCATTGGCATTGCGCAACAAGGCCCCAAAAGCCGCACCACGAGTGGCAGCGCTGGCATTCAAATGCTCACGAATCGGTGGCAGATGAAACCAGAGCATCAGCCAGGCGATCACTCCTGCGCCGGCCACCACAAAGAAGGGCGTCTCCCAGTCAAACCGGTTCGCGAGATACAATCCCAACGGCACCCCAAGGGCGGCGGCAACCGAGAAAGAAGTCATCACGATGCCCATGCCCGCGGCGCGTCGCTCAGGTGGCACCACATCACTGACGATCGCCATGACCAGCGCCCCTGAAACCCCACCAAAGGCACCGCAGACAATGCGCGCCTGGGTCAGGGCTTCTGCCGTGTGAGCCAGACCGCAGGCCACGGTGCCGACAATGAAACCGGCGTAGCAAAACAACAGCAGTTTACGCCGATCAAAACGATCCATGAAAGGTGCCGCCAAAAGGCCCACGATCCCTGCCGAGAAGGTGTAAGCGGCCACCATGCCACTGAAGGTTTCGGGACCAATGGACAACTCACGCATCAACTGCGGTCCCATGGGCATCATGACCATGAAATCCATGATGTGTGTGAACTGAACCGCAGCCAGTAGGAAGAGCAGAGATCGTTCGGAAAGGCGAAAGGAGGAAGGCATCAGGCGGCGCTCAGGGCTGGATAATCCGTGTAACCTTTCGCACCTGGAACATAAAAGGTATTCGGGTCAGGCTCAGCGAGCGGGGCTCCGATTTGAAGTCTCTCCACGAGGTCGGGATTGCTGATGAAGTGTCGACCAAAAGCAACGGCGTCAACCCTCCCGGACTCAATCGCTGAGGTCGCTTCTTCCACCGTGTAGCCCAGATTGCTGACCAGGGCTCCTTTGAAGGCCGCGCGCGCCGGTGTCTCGGTATCTCCCTGCTGAATCTGGTAAAGATCGCCGCGAAGAAGATGCAAAAAGGCGATGCCTCGATCACTCAACTGAGCCGCCACATAGCTCGTTAGGCCGATTGGATCGCTGTCGATCATGTCATTGAAACTGGTCAGCGGCGAAATGCGCACTCCCACACGATCGGCACCCCAGACCGAGATGACAGCGTCGGTGACCTCAAGCAGCAAACGCGCTCTGTTTTCAATCGGCCCGCCATAGGGTCCTGTGCGTTTGTTGCTGCCATCGCGCAGGAATTCATCGAGCAAATAACCGTTTGCCCCGTGGATCTCGACCCCATCAAATACAGCGGCTTTGGCATTGGCCGCAGCGAGGCGAAAGCCCTCAATGATGCCAGGAATCTCATCGTCACGAAGTTCACGCGGCACCGTGTAGGGTTTCTTTCCTTCGGGTGTGTGAGTCTCTTCATTGCGGATCGCGAGAGCACTCGGTGCCATAGGCACAGCGCCCTGATTCAGCAAGGGATGACAGGCGCGCCCGCCATGCCAGAGCTGAAGCACGATTCGCCCCCCTTTGGCATGGACAGCATCGGTGACTTTTTTCCACTGCACGACTTGAGCCTGGGAATAGATGCCGGGCTCCAAACCCCCAAAGGCTGAGTTGCCTTCCATGACCATGGTCGCCTCCGCAATGATGAGGCCTGCGGTGGCGCGTTGAGTATAATATTCCACCATGAGATCGGTGGGAACATGATCGCTATCCGCACGGCAGCGGGTGAGGGGTGCCATCAAAATGCGATTCGGCAGTTGGATCGCACCCAGGGTAATCGGAGAGAAGAGCGTGGACATCAAAAGAGAGATTCGGGATTAATTGGCGAGGTCATTGGTGAGCACGACACGGTAGCGGGCTTTGCCACTGCGGAGGTGATCCAGCGCTTCGTTGGCGCGCGACATCGGGAAGGTTTCTGTGGTCGGGGCGATGCCATGACGCGCACTGAACTCGAGCATGGTATCCACCGTGGCTGGACTGCCGAGAGGCGAGCCCGAGACAGATTTTTGACCCGAGATCATCGGGAAAGCAGCGAGTCCGAGTGGCTCCAACACCGCACCCACCGTATGCAGCCGACCTTTGGGCTTCAGAGCTGCGATGTAAGTGTTCCAATCGAGCCCGACATTCGTGGTGTTTAAGATGAAATCGAAGCTGCCCGAGGCCGCCTTGAGCTGGGCGGAGTCACGCGAGTTCAAAGTGCGATGCGCCCCGAGTTGCAGGGCTTCTTCACGCTTCGAATCGCTGCTGGTGAACGCCACCACTTCACAACCCCAGGCGCGGAGGAATTTCAGCGCCAGATGTCCCAGTCCACCAATGCCGATGACACCGACACGATCCGTGGGCTGCACACCGAATTGCACGATTGGATTGAACACCGTGATGCCACCGCAAAACAGCGGGCCTGCTTTGCTCGCATCCAGAGCCTCAGGAATCGGGCTGAGCCAAGTCCAATTCGCACGGACACGCGAAGCAAAACCGCCATGACGGCCAACGATCGTTCCTTCGGCGGTGGGGCAGAGATTTTGATTTCCCGAAAGGCACTGCGCACAGGCACCGCAACTGCCCGAATTCCAGCCTAAACCCACACGATCACCAATCTTCAGACGCTTCGTGTGCTCTCCCAGAGCGACCACTTTACCCACAACCTCATGGCCTGGAACAAAGGGGTAACTGGAGATGCCCCAGTCGTTGTCGAGCATGGAAAGATCACTGTGACAGATGCCGCAGGATTCGACCGCGATCTCCGCCTGTTCAGCGCCTAGGGGGCCGAGATCGTATTCAAAGGATTGCAGGGTTTGTTTCGGCCCGAAGGCAGCGAGTGCGTGGATGGTGTTGCTCATAGAAGTGCGGAGTGCGGATGGGTGAGAGGGCTAAGCTTGACCGCCAAAGGTCACATGATCGTCAAAATCGAGATAGTCGAACCAGGTGCCGATGTCTTCACGGGCGGCACCACCCGCTTTTGCGATTTGTGCACTGATGAAGGTGCGGCTTTCATTGTCGGAGGGTACAGCGGCTTCGCGATGGCGACTCCACTGCTCCACTTCCCAGGGTTCATACTGAGCCGTGGCCTGCGCCTGAATCCAGCGAAGGATTTCACCATCTCCAAGGCCCAACGCAACTTGGGATTTGAGCTCGCCAGCTTCGATGCCCACGAAATTAAAAAAGCGCTGATCCAGGGGACAATTGTAGTGATACTCGCCCGATTTGCCCGCGATCTCAGCGCGGCATTTGTCGAGCAATCTCGGCAACAGGACGTATCCGCCGAGACGAACACGCGGGCTGCGCGGTGGGCGTTGAGTGAGGTCGAGTGACATGGATTGGTGGCAGGTTGATGAAGCGGTGATCAAGCAGCCAGCGCCGCTTCGAGGAAGCTCTTGCTCTTCACCCCGGTGATGGTGCTCACAGGCTGACCGTCCTTGAAGACGATCAAAGTCGGAATGGCGCGAATGCCAAAGCGCTCAGCCAGATCAGGGTGCGCATCGATGTCCACCTTGGCAATGGTGGCACGGCCTTCTTGTTCGCCAGCCAGTTGGTCCAAGATCGGAGCCAACATGCGACAAGGGCCACACCACTCTGCCCAGAAGTCCACCAGGACAGGTTGGGAAGTGTTGGCGAGGGTCGCGTCGAAGTTTTCAGAGGTGAGTGTTGTCGTTTTCATGATCGTTTGAGTTTGATGGGTTAAAAATTAGACCAGTCGGTTTACATCTGGCGAAAAAAATCAAGAGGTGAGAATGGAGCGAAGATAAATGATGGCTTCCCGCAAAGGGGCTGCATTGCGTGTGGTCGAGGCTCTCTGCATGGCTCCATTCCAGAGATCCAAAATGAGCGGTGCGGCTTGAACTGGCTGCGTGCTCGCGGGGATCGTGCCTTTGGCCAATCCTTCCTGAAGCAATTTCTCGAAAATACCAATCCAGGAACGAATGCCTTCCGCCAACACCTCGCGCATGGGCTCACTAAAATCACCCACTTCAGCGGCTAATTTGGCAACCAAACAAGGGCATTTGCCCTCATTTTCAAGAAATCTGCCGATATTGGATTCCAGATAGATGAAGAGCCTCTGCACCGGATCGGGCTCTGGGGTGGGCGAGAGCAGCAGCTTGGTTTTGTATGCGGTGGCATCGGCAACGTAGTGCTTCAGCATCTCCACCCCAAATTGCTCTTTCGATTCAAAGTGATGATAGAAGGAACCTTTGGGCACCTTCACCGCCGCCAGGATTTCGTTGAGCCCCACCGAATGAAAGCTCTTCTCAAGCATCAGCCCTTCGGCCGCGTCGAGAATGCGCTCTTTGGTGGTTCGTTCACTCATGATGGTCGAATCCTAGACTGATTGGTCTAATTGTCAAATACCCTTTTGGAAACTTTGTCTTTTTGATGGCTCTCTCGGTCACTGGATGGCTCCCATCCAAATCTTGGGTCTGCCATTCTCTAACGTCTCAAGATCCAGCAAAGCAGCAGATTTCACCTCCGCACGATCCCCGCGAATCTCCAGTTTCAACGCTCCCTGAAGATGGCTTTTGTCCAGCCAGTAGCGCAACCGCACATCTTGAGCTGTTTGAGCCGGGATTTGTGCAGGTTTTTCGACAGGCAAAATGAAGGGCGGCACTTCCCTGCCCTCGGCAGTGACCAAACGCACATCAGGCGGCAAAAGGTTCAGTACTCGCGGACTGGCGTTGCGATACCGCAGTTCGATGTCCAGTCGTGCATTGCCGTAATCACGCTCCAGCGAACAGCGATGAATCGTGAGAGCGGATTGCGGTGTTGACGCTGTCGAAATGGGCTCGGGATTCCCCTCCGCAACATCATCCGTGCGAATGACCCAGTAGGAGAGACCCAGGCTAAGCAGGGCGAGAAACCAGATTTCAGGGCGTTTGAGAAAAGACATGAGATGGCGTGGCGCGCTGAGCGCGAAATGCAAACGCGGAACAGAGGCAAGCCCATTTTCAGCACCGCTCAATCCTGTGCTTGCCTCCGGTCCCATCAACCAGACGTTATGATTTCAAACTTCCATTGCAATGCCCACGGAAGGGGCCTTTTTCAAAAACACCCATCCCATGTCACGCATCGTTCTCGGCATCACCGGCTCCATCGCTGCCTACAAAGCTGCCGACATCGCCAGCCAACTCACCAAAGCAGGTCATGAAGTGACGTGTGTGTTAACTCAAGGCGCGGCTGAATTTGTCACCCCTCTGACGCTGGCCACCCTGTCACGCCGAGCCGTGGTGACGGATCTGTTTGCGGAAAAAGAAGGCTGGCAGCCCGGGCACATCCAATTGGCGGATGACGCCGATCTCCTGCTCATCGCCCCGGCCACGGCCAATGTCCTGGCCTCGCTCGCCCACGGCTTCGCCCATGATGCCCTGACAGCGATCGCACTGGCCACACGCGCACCGATTTTGATCGCCCCCGCCATGAACGGAAAAATGTGGCTCCACCCGGCCACGCAAAAGAATGTCGAGACCCTGAAGTCCTGGGACGTCACCTTTGTCGATCCGGCCGAGGGTTTGCTCGCCTGCGGTTATGAAGGCGTGGGCAGGCTCGCGCCTGTTGAGGAAATCGTCAGTGCAGCCACGGCCCTGCTAGCGCGCTGATTTAATTAGGCCTCCAGCAAACGCATTTTGCGCTCCACCAGCGGCAGCCAAAGGCTCACGCGGGTGCCTTTGCCAGCGCGGGACTCGATGTCGATCTCTCCCCCGTGCTCACGGACAATGCGACGCACAATCAGTAGTCCCAACCCCGTGCCGGTGGCGCGCGTGGTCGAAAAGGGTTGGAAGAGTTTCCCCATCTGCTCCGGCGAAATTCCCTTCCCCGTGTCTTCAAAACTCAGCCTCACCTCGAAATCGGTGTAGCTGCCGCTGACGGTCAGGATGCCGCCGGTGGGCATGGCCTGGCAAGCATTGCGGATGAGATTGTAAATCGCCTGCTTCATCTGGTCGGCGTCGAGAGGCATGGCAGGCATGTCCGCACGCAGTTCCAGCTGCACCTTGACCTTTGCCTGATCCAGCTCCGGCTGCAAAAATCGCAGACTTTCCACGACCAACACGCCGATTTGCGCGCGCTGTAGTTGCGGTTTGGTCGGTCGGATCGCCGCCAAAAACTGACTGATGATCGTGTCCATCCGTTTGATCTCACCCGTGGCGATGTCCAGGTGCTCACGCAGATTCTCGCCCTGCTTGCCCATTTTTTTCAAACGTCGCTCCAAGAGCTGGAGATGAATGGTCAGTGAATTCAGAGGATTGCCCAACTCATGAGCCACGCCTGCGGCGAGCAAGGTGAAAGCATTCAGACGCTCGCTCTCCAACTGCTCCTCCGTGCGTTTGCGCGTCTCCGTCACATCCCGGATCAGCATCACAAAACCCAGCGGCTGCTCATCATCAATGCTCGTCACATAAAAGTTCAGGAAGCGATTCTCGGGATAAAAAACCTCCAGATCACGACTCACCACAGCGCCGGGTTGCAGGAGTTCACTCCAGTCCAGCCCCCGCATTCCCTGCGAGAGCTTTTGGCCGATGACCTGCTCCTGCTGAAGACCAAAGAGCTGACAAGCCGCTCGATTGACATAGGTCACCGCGCCACCGGGATCAAGCAGGATCACCCCCTCCTGCAGGGCCTGAAAGGTCTTTTCCAGAAAGCCCTTCTCCTTGATCAGCTCCAGCACCACGCCCTGGACCTCACTGGGCTCCAGACGATCCATGCGCTTGAGAAGCTTGTCGATGAAGGCGGATCTCATAAACTGGGGCGCATGAATGACATTTGGATGATTTTTTGCACCTTTCCTGACATGGCAAAAGCCCGGCAGATTGGCACGGCCATCATAGAGTCGCAACTCGCCGCCTGCGTCAACCTGAGCCCCGGCATCGAGTCCATCTATCGCTGGCAAGACCGCATCGAGACCAGCGCTGAAGTTCTGGGCGTTTTCAAAACAACCGCCGCCCATTATCCAGCTCTCGAACAACGCCTACGCGAATTGCACCCCTATGAAGTCCCAGAGATCCTCGCTCTCCAAGCCAGCCAAGTGAGCGCCAACTACGCCGATTGGGTGAGGGACATGTGTGCGGCTGTGCCTTGAGAGCTGAGCTTTGATCGAAGCCAGATTGAGCGCAATAAGGACAACGCTACGCCTTTTTGGAATTGCCTTCCCAGATGGGGAAGATCCAAAAACTCCGCTAGGGGTCTATGGAACATGCCCACTTGACGACATCGAACCTGAACGCGAGTATTCGCGCCCTTTTTCCCATCCCCAAACCCCTATGGCTCAAGAAACATCCCTCCTCCTGCTCAAGCCCGACTGCGTCGCCCAAGGCCTCAATGGCGAAGTCCTCAAGCGTCTCGAAGCAGAAGGCTTCCGCGTGCGGG
Source organism: Verrucomicrobiaceae bacterium (assembly GCA_027483245.1). GTDB lineage: Bacteria > Verrucomicrobiota > Verrucomicrobiia > Verrucomicrobiales > Verrucomicrobiaceae > Prosthecobacter. Next base: position 8,241 of record JAIXVB010000368.1, read on the forward strand.
GCATCAAAATGATCCAACTGACGGATGAGCTGCTCAAGGAGCATTATTCCCACATCGCTGACAAACCCTTCTTCCCTGAAGTCGCCGGTTTCATGAAGAGCAAGCCTGTCATCGCCGTGGCTCTGGGGGGTGAAAACGTCATCTCTCACGTCCGCGATCTACTGGGGCCTACCGACTCCAAAGCAGCTCCGAAAGGCACCATCCGGGGTGACTTCGGCTCTGACAAAATGACCAACGTGGTTCACGCCTCTGATTCCCCAGAAGCAGCCGCCATCGAGTTGAAGCGTTTCTTCAAAGACGGCGAAATTTTCAGTTACTAAACCCCTCAGGACGCAAAAAAATGTTTCCGAGGTTGACGCGCTTGCTTCCTCGGCTAGTTTTGCGACCCAATTTTTTCAAAGGAGCAATCACATGGCCAAAGTCTGTCAAATCACCGGAGCCGGCGTCACCCGCGGCCATCACATTCATCGCAGCGGTAAAGCGAAGAAGGAAGGTGGTATCGGTAAGCATATCACGAAGCGTGTGAAGCGCGTCATTTTCCCGAATTTGCGCCACAAGCGTATCTTCGTCCCAGAACTCGGCAAGTGGGTGAATGTCAAGCTGACAGCCCGCGCGTTGAAGACCCTGGACAAGAACGGTGCCTTCAAGACGCTGACCGCCGCAGGTCTGCTTTAATTTTCGATGGTTGATGGTGTTTGGGGGCAGGTCCGTGTGACCTGCCCCTTTTTTCGTGCCTTTCTTTCCAAGTCGGTTGTTTCGCCTGAAACAGCCCCGCTTCCCCACTTTGCTTTTTTTGTGATCCTGATGGCCATCCTTGCGAGGATGCGCCGCGTTTGCAAGATCACCCCTGTTTCTCACCGATTGTTGCTTCCCAACCTGCAATTTAGCACCCAACCCCACTGATTACCCCCCAATGAACCTCACACGCACAGCTTACGGCACCTGGAGTGGCGGCAAATTCATGCACTTCGGTGAAATGCTCGATGACGAACGCTACATCGCCATGATCCGCAAAGCTTTCGATCAAGGCGTCCGCACCTTTGTCACGGCCGATGTCTATGGCGCGGGCCGAGCGGACTCCATGCTGGGCGAGGCGCTTCAAGGACTGCCCCGAGACGAATACAGCCTCGTCGGCATCGTCGGGCATGATTTTTACACGGGCCAGCGTGCTGGTTCAAAGGGCTACCCGCGCTTCACCGAAGCCAGTCTGCACCAGCCAGAGCAGTATGAAAGCTACCTGACGATGGCGACGGAAGAGTCGCTGAAACGCTGCCGAGCCACCAAATTTGACTGTCTGCTGCTGCACAACCCTGACACCGTGGGTTACACGAGCGAGGCTGTTTGGGATGGCCTGACCGCCCTGAAGGAAAAAGGGCTCACCGACCGCCTGGGCATCGCTCCAGGGCCTGCCAATGGCTTCACACTGGACATGATCGAGTGTTTCGAGCGCTTTGGCGACCGCATGGAATGGGCGATGATCATTTTGAATCCGCTCGAGCCATGGCCAGGGCAGCACGTGCTGCCAGCTGCGAAAAAGCATGGCGTGGACATCCTGACACGAGTGGTGGACTACGGTGGCATCTTCCATGATGACGTGAAGCCTGGACACAAATTCCGCGATGGTGACCACCGCACGTATCGCCCGGCGGGTTGGGTGGAACACGCCTCGGAAAAGCTCGAAAAAATCCGTCACATTGCTGACAAACACGGGCTGACCATGATCCAGCTCGCCTGTCTCTGGGATCTCGCCCAAGAACCGGTGAAAAGTGTGGTGCCGACGCTCATTCAAGAAGCAGGCGAAAACGCTCGGTCCATCGAGTCTAAGCTGGATGAACTGGCCGCCCTGCCTTTGGAAAACCTACTCAGTAACGAAGAGGTCGAGGAGATTCGCGCCATCGGAGACAACACCGGTTGCATGATGCTCAAAGGCGCCAGCCAACGTCACGAAGGCCAAGAAGCCCGCCCTGATGAATGGCCCATGCGCCCAGAATTGCTCGCACTTTCCAGCCGCTGGGGCCTTGGTTCAGCTTGGTAAATGGTCACTCGCCGACGCCTCAAACGCTGGAAAGTCGCTCTCTTGGCCGGCTGTGGAGGTTTCATGGTGATCGCAGCGCTTGCCGCGATCACCAGCCAGACCCATTGGGCCCTGCTGATGGGCTCATTCGGCTCCTCCGCCGTGATTCTTTTTGGCTTCCCTGACTCCGGCTTTTCCAAACCGAATCGTGTGGTCGGCGCACACGTGTTGTGCGCAGCCATCGGCATCGCCGCCCTGCAGGCACTGGGACCCGCCTGGTGGAGTCAGGCCCTGGCGGTGGGACTCTGCATCAGCCTGATGCTGGGCCTGCGTCTGGTGCATCCACCCGCAGGTTCAAACCCACTCCTGGTGTTTGCGCTGGGGGCTGATTGGCACTTTTTGCTGTTCCCAGCCCTCTTCGGCAGCCTCGCACTTGTCAGTGTCGCCTGGATCTGGCGGCGCATGCAAGGACGCCTCCTGGGAGAATCGGCCTGACTTTCACACTTATCCATCTTTCCTGTTGACGGACGCTCGTCTGCTCCTACTCTCCCGGCCCTTTTTCCACTCAATCTAAAGAATCCGTATGCCAGAAGTTCAAATCCGCAAAGGTGAGCCTGTTGACCGCGCATTGAAGCGCCTCAAGACCAAGCTCGAAATGGAAGGCATCCTCGAAGAAGTCCGCCGTCTGCGCGCTCACGAGACCCCGAAAGAGCGCACCAAGCGCAAGGCCCGTGCAGCCGCTAAGCGTGGTAAGATCCGCTTCCGCTTCACGCTCCCGAAAGCAGCTGCTGACGCCGCTTCAGCTCCTGTTGCTTAAGTTTCCTGGCTCGTTGTCTGGATTTCCAACCTCGGAAAGGCTGTCTGTCATGCAGGCAGCCTTTTTGTCTTTTTCACTCCCTGCCGTTCACGGGTTCTTCTCCACGTAGAGACGCACCCCCTCCGCACACATCGCGGTGGAATTGGTCTGCTCGTGCGTTTGCCACGCTGACTCACTCAGGCCTGCCTGCCGGGCGAAACGCGACTCCTGCTCAGCATAACGCGCTTTGATCTCTTCAAGGTCACAGCCTGCCGTGACCCAGCCACGCACGCTTTCGTGCACCTCGATGATCCGCTGACGGTAACGGCCCAAATGATCCAACACGTCTTGGATTTCCCCAAAATGGGTCAGGTAGAGACGCTGAAACCCTGCTGCGATGAGTCGGTCCACCGACGCGACATAGGCCACCGGATCAAACTGGGGCGGCGCAGCGGTCACGGAAAGATACGCGCTCTGATCGAGCCGCATCCCGGCCACATCGCCCGTGAAACACTGCCCCTCGACGATGTAGGCGTGATGATGCCGCGCATGTCCGGGCGTATCCCAGGCAACGATGTCCACCTGACCCACTCGCACACTTTCACCATCTGCCAGCACGGTCACGCGTTCTGAGGGTGCAGGCAGCATGTCTCCCCAGAGACGCTCCATGGCGCTGCCGTAAACCAACCGCGCACTGGCCATCAACTTCTCAGGATGAATCAGATGCCTTTCTGCATTGGCGTGACAATACACCTGAGCACCCTGCTGCGCCCACCAACCCGCCGCCCCAGCATGATCCAGATGAATGTGCGTGATGAAGACATGGCGCACGGCTTTCTCATCAAAGCCTAGCGCCGCAATGGCTCGACGTAAGGTCGGCAGAGTCGATCCCGGCCCTGTCTCGATCAAAGCCAACTCGCCCCCACACTCGATCAGATAAGCCGCGATCAGCCCCGGCGTGTCTTGAAAATGCAGATCCAGTGTGTGAACAACCATGCGCAGGATGAAGCGCGCTTTTCCTCAGGATGCAAAACAATCATCATCCAGGAAGACACGTCACCAGACCGCTGCTTGCATCCCGGCTGCTTCCCCGTATTCTCGCGCTCCCAATACAACGTATGAATCAGCTCGATCAGCTCAAGCAGCACACCATCGTCGTAGCCGACACAGGCGACTTCGAGGCCATGAAGGCCTACAAGCCCCAAGACGCTACCACCAACCCGTCTCTCATCCTTCAGGCCTCCCAAAAGGCCGAATACAAATCGCTGGTCGATCAAGCCATCGCTGAACACAAAAGCAGCTCCCTGACCGGGGGTGCCAAAGTGGAAGCCATCATGGATCGCATCTTGATCCTCTTCGGCATCGAGATCCTCAAGATCGTCCCTGGCCGTGTTTCCACCGAAGTGGACGCCCGCCTTTCTTTTGACACTCAAGGCAATGTGGACAAAGCCCGCCAGCTCATCAGCATGTATGAGAAGGAAGGCATCGCCCGTGAGCGCGTGCTGATCAAAATCGCCTCCACCTGGGAAGGCATCAAGGCCGCCGAAATCCTGCAAAAGGAAGGCATCAACTGCAATCTCACCCTTCTGTTCAGTCTGGCCCAGGCCGTGGCCTGCGCAGAAGGCGGCATCAAACTCATCTCCCCTTTCGTGGGCCGCATCCTCGACTGGTATAAAAAGAGCACCGGCAAAGACTACAGCGCCACGGAAGATCCCGGCGTGCAGTCCGTGACCCAAATCTACAACTACTACAAGCACTTCGGTTACAAGACCGAAGTCATGGGCGCGAGCTTCCGCAACAAAGGTGAAATCACCGAACTCGCCGGCTGCGATCTCCTGACCATCAGCCCCGGTCTGCTCGGTGAACTCCAAGCCAGCGAAGAACCTCTCACACGCAAGCTCGTCCCTGAAACGGCTGGCTCGCTCAACATTGAGCGCATCGGCAGCGATGAGAAGACCTTCCGCTGGCTCTTCAACGAAGACGCCATGGCTACCGAGAAGACCGCTGAAGGCATCCGCAACTTTGGCAAAGACATCGTCAAGCTCGAGAAGCTGATCGAAGCCGGTCTCTAATCGGATCCCTCTCAAAGGCGCGATTCCACCTCGGAATCGCGCCTTTTTGTTTGCCAGCTTCGGGCCTCACTTCACCTTTTCCCAACTCAATCCAAACCGTGCGAGATCCTTTTTCAAACGGTCCGCATCATTCGTGACACTGCGCTTTGTCCGCGACACCGCGAACAGCTTTCGATCTGCCTCTGACAAGCTCTTGCTCTCTTTGCAGGCACGCAGCACAAACTCCAACTGCGCCCAATCAAACGGGTCGATCTCAGAACGGTCGAGCCCGTAAAACGAGTCTTCGAACTCGTTCTTCGATTCCGGCCCACGCCATCCTTCTTTCAGCCGCCCCATATTCAAGATGCCTGCGGAACCGGTAACCACTGGCGCAACACTTCTCGCAAGGTCTGTCGGGCACGGTAGAGACGCATCTCTACAGCTTTTTCACTCAAGCCCAGAATGGTCGCGATCTGGACGTGGGGTAAATGTTCATAAGTCGATAGCACGAGGGGCTCACGCAGCTCCTCCGGGAGTTCTTGAATGGCGGCGCGGACAGCTGCGGTGCGCTCACACCCCTCCAGAGACTGCGCAGGATCGGGGGCCTCCGCTGGCGGGGAAGCTTGGCTAAGCGTTTCATGATCCAGCAAGGTCACAGGGTGCCGCTTCTGCCAGCGGGCATGGTTACGGACCAGATTCGTGGCGATGGTATAGATCCACGTGGAGAAGGAGCGCGCCGGATCATAGCTGGCACGTTTTTGATACACACGGACAAAGGTTTCCTGCAAAAGATCCGCCGCAGTGGCAGGGTCCGAACAGCAACGATGCAGATAAGCCGAGAGGCGCGGGCTCCAGCGCCGCATAAGGACATTGAGGGCGGGGTCGTTTCCGCCAGCCAGTGCAGTCATGAGCTGGGCGTCTTCCTGCTCCGAATGAGGTGCGATCATGCGGCGTGGAGAGACGTCAGGAGATCGTCGGATGGGGGCATTTTGAAAGGTGGCAGTGTGAAAATCTGGGACGGCCTACTGCCCCCTCATGCGTAGCTGTGCCTCAACCGTATCCAGTTCTTGGGGATGTGTGACCTCAGGCAGGATATCAGAAAGGAAGCGACGGGCCTGATCCGGTGCCATGTAGGTAGAAACTTCGCGGAGGTGACCGATCATGGTATTCAGACAGCGCTCGCAGATGGCTTTTTCCCGCCGCAGATTTTCTTCCGCAGTGGAAGGCGCGAGTCTTGCACGCAGGCGCAGAGAAGACGGCCTGTGGGCCTCGATCATCTCCGCACACATGGCATCACAACGGGAAAAGTATTCCCGATGAAGCTGGCTAACACGGGCAAAAGCCTCGTCCGTGAGCTGATACTCCCGGCGAAGCCATTCTAGTCCGATGCTCTCACGCGTGGGACCTGATGGCTGAAACTGCCGTGTGACCTGAAATCCAGCGGCAGCCAATGCACCACAAATCATGACCAGTAGAAACAACCTGAGACGAAGATCCATAAACGAGGAGAAGGGTCAGTGAGCCGCCAAGTGCACGGAGGCAAATGGACTGATGGACTCAATGTAGGCCGAATGTGGATCCAAGGCCGGAGCACGCGCTCTTGCCAATGCCAAGACGATACCAAAGCTCACCGCGACGGCGGCAGTGACCACTAACCACTGAGGCCGCAGCAGCAGCGAGGCCAGCCTTTCCCACCAAGTCGGCTCCGTTTCATCCGAGGCGATGCGTGCCCAAACCTCCCTGTGAAAAGAGGCGGGCGGCTCGACCTCGACACGCCATCCAGACAGCAGGTCATCGAGAGGATCTGGTGTGTTCATGGCGGGACGCTGGACGAAAACGGAGCCGTCGGCAAGAAGGTGGTTATTTTACCGAACGTAGGTATAGGTCAGCCCCATCTTGTTTGCGACGGGCGTGGCAGAGTAATGGTAGCGTCGTGTGCCAGCAGGCTCACTGCCAGTGGCAGGACGCGCATCCGTGAAGCCCAAGCCAGTCTTGCTACCGAAGGGAGTGGTCGAGTGCGAGTAGTGACGGCCCGTGGAGTCCGTGACGCTGGAGGAGCAACTGACATTGACCAAGCTGAGGATGGCGGCCAGGGGCAGGATGAGCTTTTTCATGGTTGGATTTAGCGATGTTAGGTTGGTTGGGTTGGTTTGTTGAAAGTGGAAACGCATCAAAAATGAGCGCCTCCATTTTGTGCTACCCCGCCGGACTTTTGACCCCTCAAAAAAACTTATTTTTCTTTTTCAGACTTCTTTGAAGGCCTGCGGCACGCCCGAATCACCAAGCCTGTTCCCGTTTTTGTTAAACACACATTTCAGCTCATGCCGAGTCATGGATTCATGCTTACTTGTTCCCACGTCAGCTCAAACCGCTTCAGATACTTCTTCAGCCGGTCCGCATCATTCATCTTCGAGCGCTTCGCCCGCGACACCGCAAAGAGCTTCCGCCCCGCATCCGACAGCGTCTTCGACTCCCGACATGTCTTGATCACAAACTCGAGCTGCACGCGATCAAACGGGTCGATTTCGTAGAACGAGTCTTCAAACTCGTTCTTCTGCATCGGCTCCCGCCACCCATCCCGCAACCTCCCCAACTCCGCCTCCACACATTCCACCGTGATGCGTCCCTTCGGTGCCAGCGTGGCCATGCGGGTCACCGCCGCATTCAAATCGCGGAAATTTGCACTCCACTTGGCTTCCGGGCCTTTGGCGAATTTGAGGAAAGCCTCACGCGCTTCCTTGTTCATCCGCACCTGGCGACGATAGGCTTTCGCAAACCTCTCCAGCTCGAAATCCAAGTTCGCTGCGATGTCTTCTCGGCGCTCCACGAGACCCGGCAGCGTGAAGGTCCAGAGATTGATGCGCGCCAGCAAATCGTCGCGGAACTTGCCAGCGGCTACCTGCGCCCGCAGATCACGATTCGTGCCTGC
>JAIXVB010000085.1 GCA_027483245.1 Verrucomicrobiaceae bacterium
CCGATGACTTTTCCCTCCTTGTTGGTGAGGAGGCTGCCTTGCGCTTTGTCTTTGAAGGCGGTTTGCGCAATGCCAGTGACGAGCAAGGGATAAGCACCACAGGTGACGGCTGCAAGCACAAGCGTGGCGCGGATGGAGGTGAGGAGAGGGTTCATCTTGTAAAATGAGCTTTGAAGGTGATCCGCACCGTCCTCGGTGCGGTTCTGTGGTTTGGGGGAGTTCGTGCCGCATCGAGGACGGTGCGGCCGTCTTTTAGGCGAGGTGAAGCGTGGTGAGGATGACATCAACGGCCTTGATGCCGATGAAGGGGACGACAATGCCGCCAAGGCCATAGATCAGCAGATTGCGCTGAAGCACTGCGACAGCTCCAACGGCACGGTAAGGCACGCCTTTGAGCGCAAGGGGGATCAGGGCAACGATGATCAGCGCATTGAAGATGATGGCACTCAAGATGGCGCTCTGGGGACTGTGCAAGCCCATGATGTTGAGCGGACTGATGGCAGGGAAGGTGACCATGAGCATCGCGGGAATGATGGCGAAGTATTTGGCGATGTCGTTGGCGATGCTAAAGGTGGTTAGACTGCCTCGTGTCATCAGTAGCTGTTTGCCGATTTCCACGATCTCGATGAGCTTAGTGGGGTTGCTGTCGAGATCGACCATGTTACCGGCCTCGCGTGCGGCTTGAGTTCCTGTGTTCATGGCGACACCGACATCCGCCTGAGCCAAGGCGGGGGCATCGTTGGTGCCATCTCCCGTCATGGCGACCAGGTGGCCTTCGGCTTGTTCAGCACGAATGCGACGCAGTTTGTCTTCAGGGGTGGCCTGGGCCATGAAATCATCGACTCCTGCTTCAGCCGCAATCGCTGCAGCGGTCATGGGATTGTCACCCGTGATCATGACCGTGCGAATGCCCATTTTACGAAGCTGAGCAAAGCGCTCCTTGATGCCGCCTTTGACGACATCCTTGAGTTCGACCACACCGAGCACTTGATTGACCTCACAAACGACGAGCGGTGTGCGGCCCGCGCGTGAGGCGGCTTCGACGATCTTGGCAACCTCAGGAGGATAAACGCCACCCAGATCTTCGATGTGAGCTTTGATCGAGTCTGCAGCGCCTTTGCGAATGCTCCGACCTTCGAAATTCACACCACTCATGCGTGTCTGAGCCGTGAAGGGAATGAAGGTGGCATGAGGGACTGCGAGCTCGCGACCCCGGATGTTGAACTTCTCTTTCGCGAGCACCACAATGCTACGGCCCTCGGGTGTTTCATCGGCGAGGGAGGCGAGTTGGGCTGCGTCGGCGAGTTGTTGTTCCGTGACACCCGGGGCTGGTCGAAAGTCTGAGGCCATGCGATTGCCGATGGTGATGGTGCCGGTCTTATCGAGCAGGAGCACATCAATGTCGCCTGCGGCTTCAACAGCGCGACCGCTGGTGGCCATCACGTTGCGACGAATGAGACGATCAATGCCACTGATGCCAATGGCGCTGAGCAGACCACCGATCGTGGTGGGAATCAAACACACGAGCAGGGCAATGAGGACGGGAATGGAGAAGTCTGTGGCGGAGTAGATGCCAAAGGGCTTCAGCGTGATAGTCACGAACATGAAGATCAGGGTCATTGCCGAGATCAGGATGGTGAGAGCAATTTCGTTCGGTGTTTTCTGACGTTGAGCGCCCTCGACCATGGAGATCATGCGATCGATGAAGGTGTTGCCTTTCTCTGACGTGATGCGGATGACGATGCGATCACTGATGACTCGAGTGCCACCGGTGACGGCGCTGCGATCACCCCCACTCTCGCGGATGACGGGTGCTGATTCACCGGTGATGGCGGCTTCATCGACACTGGCAATGCCTTCGATGACTTCACCATCCGCAGGAATGACATCGCCCGTTTCACAGACGACGAGATCACCTTTTTCCAGGGTAGGCGCGGGGACTTGGGTCTCGGTGCCATCTTTCAAAAGACGCGCCATGGTGTCCTTGCGTGCTGCACGCAGACTTGCGGCTTGAGCTTTACCTCGGCCCTCCGCGACGGCTTCGGCGAAGTTTGCGAAAAGCACCGTGAACCAAAGCCAGAGAGAGAGCTGAGAGATGAAGCCCTGATCGGACTTCGCGGTGAAGATGCTGACGGTGGTGAGCACCGCACCGACAAGGGTGACGAACATGACGGGGTTCTTTACCATCAAGCGTGGATTGAGCTTCTTGAAAGCTTCGCCCATCGCAGGGATGAGGATGCTCGCATCAAAGAGAGAGGTGGGTTTGTGAGACATAAGTTGAACGAGTTTTCTAACTCGTTGGTTAGGGTTGTTGAATGGTGGAGAAACTCGTGGTGTGATTTAGAACAGCCGACCTTGAGTCATGAGGAAGTGCTCGACGATGGGCCCAAGTGCGAGGGCTGGGAGGAAGTTGAGTGCGCCGACAAGGACGACCGTGCCAATCAGCAGCACCGTGAAAGTCACGCCATTCACGGGAAAGGTGCCTGCGCTCGGAGGCGTGGCTTGTTTCGCTGCAAGCGATTCTGCGAGAGCCATGATGGGCACGATCATGAGGAAACGACCGATCAGCATGGCTAGGCCAAGGGTGATGTTGTAATGCGGGTCTCCATTGGCAGGATTGGCTGTGAGCCCAGCGAAGGCGCTGCCATTGTTGCCCGTGGCGGAACTGAAGGCGTAAAGGATTTCACTGAAGCCGTGCGGCCCTGCGTTGTTGAGCCCGGCAAGCCCCCAGTCACTGACCGCTGCCCAGGCAGTGAAGCCAAGAATGCTAAGGGTGAGCACCAGCAGTGAGAGCATGGCCAGTTTGACTTCCTTGGCCTGGATCTTTTTGCCAAGATACTCCGGCGTGCGACCCACCATGAGTCCGGCGATGAAGACGGCGAGGATCACAAAGACGAGCATGCCATACAAGCCTGCACCGACACCGCCAATGACCACTTCACCGAGTTCGATCATGAAGAGCGGGACAAGTCCACCGATGGCGGTGAAGGAGTCGTGCATGGCATTGACAGCACCGCACGAGGCTGCCGTGGTGACGGTTGCAAACAGGGCGGAATTGAAGATGCCAAAGCGCACTTCTTTGCCCTCCATGTTGCCATCTGCTGCGGCGATGCCGAGCTGTTGATGAATGGGATTGCCCGCAGCCTCCGCATGAGCGCAGACGAGCACTCCACCGACAAAGAGCACCATCATGGCAGCCCACACAGCCCAACCATGGGCTTGGTTCTTGACCATGCGACCGAGATAATACGTCAAGCCACTGCCAATCGCGAAGATCGACAGCATCTGAATGAAGTTGACGAGTGGTGTCGGATTCTCAGAAGGATGAGCCGCGTTCGCATTCACAAAACCGCCGCCATTGGTCCCGAGCATCTTGATAGCAACCTGTGAGGCCATCGGGCCTTGTGCGATCACTTGTTCGGCACCTTCGACCGTACTGACTTTGGTATAAGCCTCGAAGTTTTGAATCATGCCTTGAGAAACCAAGAAGATCGCAAAAACAGCGCACAGTGGCAGCAGAAGATAATAGGTGGTGCGAACGAGATCGACCCAGAAGTTACCGACCGTCTTCACCGAGCTGCGGGCGATGCCACGCACAAGTGCAGCGGCTATCGAAATGCCAGCAGCAGCCGAGACGAAATTGTGAAACGTCAGTCCCACGAACTGTGAGAAGTAGGACATCGTCGCTTCTCCACCGTAGCTCTGCCAATTGGTGTTGGTGGCGAAGCTGATGGCCGTGTTAAAGGCGAGCGAATGACTCAAAGCGGGCAAGCCCTGCGGATTCCAAGGCAGCACATCTTGCAGGCGTAGGATGGCATAGGTGAAGGTCACGCCAATGAAACTGAAAGCCAGAATCGCCGCCGTGTATTGTTTCCACCCTTGCTCGCGCTGTGGATCAATGCCGATCAGTTTGTAGGTGAGCTTTTCGAAGGGCTTGAGGATGGGGTCAATCCAAGTGCGGCCATTGGCATCGAGCACCTGCATGAGGTAAAGGCCCATCGGCTTCGTGATGAGCGTGAGCAGCCCGAGAAAGAGGGCGAATTGAAGCCAGTCAGTGGTGTGCATGAGCGGAGAGTTAGAATTTTTCAGGACGCAACATCGCCACGGTGAGGTAAGCGATCAGGGCAAGGGCGATGAGCCCAACGAGGATGGATTCCATGGCGTGGGGTGATTAAAGGGTTTCGCAGGCGTTCGTGTAAAAGCCGCTGACGATGAAGAAGACAGCGGTGATTCCGAGGTAGAGGAGATCGTTCATAAAAGCGGGCTGTTGTGCCCGCTGAACAGATGCGTCCTTCTTCAATCCCGAACAGTTAATGACAGGATCAAAGGCGTTAAAAAGATGTTAAAATCAGCTCACTGATCTTGGCGGCCCAGCAGAAGTCCGAAGGTCATCCTTTCAGCCATCCACCGGATGGGCGGGCGTGGGCAGTTGCCTCTGATAGATCACGAGATCCAGCCAACGGCCAAATTTAAACCCGACTTCACGCAGCTCGCCACAGCGGGTGAATCCCAGCCGCTCATGCAATTGCACACTGGGTTCATTGGCGGCATCGATCACACCGACCAGCACATGGTAACCCTGATCTTGAGCGATTTGTAGCAGGCGCTGGAGTAACCGTTTCCCCAGCCCTTGACTGCGAAAGCGCGCATCCACATAGACGGAATGTTCGACGGTGTATTTGTAAGCTGGAAAACTGCGAAAGGGTCCGTAACTGGCGAATCCCATGAGCTCTCCCGAATCGTTCAC
>JAIXVB010000113.1 GCA_027483245.1 Verrucomicrobiaceae bacterium
AGAACCCAGCAAGGTTTTCCGAAAACCTTGGAAGCTATTTTCAAAACCCAGCAAGTTTTTCCGAAAACCCTGGAAGGTCTTTTCAGAACCCAGCAAGTTTTTCCGAAAACCCTCGAAGGTATTTTCAAAACCCAGCAAGTTTTTCCAAAAACCCTCGAAGGTATTTTCAGAACCCAGCAAGTTTTTCTGAAAACCCTGGAAGGTATTTTGAGAACCCAGCAAGGTTTTCTGAAAACCCTGGAAGGTCTTTTCAGAACTGGTCGGGGTTTTTGCGCTTCCGCAGCCCTTTTTCAGGCTTCCGCCCTGGGTAACTGTCCCATCCTGAGCTTTGGGAGCGAATCCCCGGAAGGTAAGACGGTCAAGGCGAGCGGTGGCTGGCAGGGGTCAGTCGAGGGTGACGCTCTTCTTCACTGATGGAGTGACGCACGTGGATCCAGCCACACGATGACGCTGCCCTTCTTCCTTCCCGAGTCCACGACACGATAGGCATCGACCATCCGTTCGAAGGGGAAGCGCTGGTCGATGACTGGGCGAAACTTTCCTTGTTCGGCAAGTTCGGTGATCGTCATCAGGTCCACTGCCCTTTCGGAAGCTGGCCCCGCGATGACACGGTGCGAATCTTTGCCTCCAACGAACGCGGCACCGAGGAGAGTTGAAAGGTCGGCGAGCAGGGCGAGCAGGCGGCCATGAGGTTTCAGGACTCTCTTTACACGCGGATACGGGGCATTTCCCACACAATCCAGGACGACGTCGTAGCTTTCCTTGCCGGCCGCGAAATCGCACCTTGTGTAATCGATCACTTCGTCAGCACCGAGCGAGCCGACAAGGTCGGCATTGTTGGAGCTGCACACCGCCGTGACGTGGGCACCAAGGTGTTTGGAGATTTGCACCGCCGCCGCCCCCACATTGCCGGAAGCGCCATTCACCAGGACCCGTTCGCCCGCTTTTACCTTGCCACGTCTAAGGAAATCGAGCGCAGTCATGCCCCCAAACGGCAGTGCCACAGCGTCCTCGAAGCTCAGATGGGCAGGCTTGGGGGCCACGCACCCATTGGCCCGCATCACTAGAAACTCCGCGTGACTGCCCATGGCAAAACCAGGAAATGCGAGCACGGGATCGCCAACCTGGAATCGTGAGACGCCCGAGCCGACCGCATCGATCACCCCGGCCGCGTCGGTCCCCAGGATGCCCTTCCGCGGACCGCCGAATCCAAGAGCGACACCCCGCAGAGGACCGAAACCACGCGGCATGAGGCCACTGCGCAGCCGCCAATCGCCTGCGGTCACCGCTGCTGCGAGGACACGGATCCGCAATTCACCGGCACCAGGAGAAGGGAGGGGCACCTCGCGGAACTCAATCACCTCAGGGGGACCATATCGGGGGACGAAGACAGCTTTCATGGTTGCAGGAATAAGGGCGAGAGAGCGGCAACGAAAGCCCCTTTCACTAGGACTGAGGGAGCTGAAAAGTCCTGTGAATCTTGCCCATCGTGTCAATCCTGTGGTGAATGCCGCGACTCACCCCGGAGTTCCGGCCGCTACTGCAGAAAGCTAAAGATGTTCTCGGTGATGGTCTGGTGAAAGGTGGCGAGGGATACAGGATTCACAGGATGGGGCAGGATTGACGGGGGCTTGTGCGTTCGTTGGTTATGCTTCAGCCTGTTCATTGAATTCAGAGACGGCGTAAAGACCGAACTACGAACTCAAGCCACTCCGAACAGGACTTCGGAAACTGAAAAGTCCTGTGAATCCTGCCCATCGTGTCAATCCTGTGGTGAATGCCGTGACTCACCCCGGAGTTCCGGCAGCATTTGCCGAAAGTGGCAGGGGGCACTTAAGACCTGGGAGAGAGGGATCATTGCGCTGGTTGCGCAGATCCGTGGATGCTGGCACGTATGGTCTGCATGTCGTTGTTCTCCTTCATCCTTTCTTCAGCCAGGCACTACTGGCGCGGGCATCTCGGGCTGTTGCTGGGGGCTTTTTTGGCCTCGGCAATTCTCAGTGGCTCGCTGCTGGTGGGCGATTCGGTTCGGGCCAGCCTGCGTCGGGTGGCGGCGTTGCGTTTGGGACAGGTGCAGTCGGGGGTGCTGGGGGGAGATCGTTGGTTCACTCAGGAACTGGCGCAGAAGTCGGGCTCGGTGCCGATGATCCTGGCGATTGGCAGCACGGCATCTTCTTCGGGAAAGGTGCGGGTGAATGGCGCGCAGGTGCTCGGTGTGGAGGCGTCTTTTTGGCAACAGAGCGCGAGTGGTCGCAATATCTCCTTGGCTCAAGGGCAGGTGGCTTTGAATGAACCGCTGGCTCGCAAGCTGGAGGTGAAACTGGGGGACACGGTGCTGGTGCGTCTGGAGCGCCCGAGTGCGATCTCGCGCGATGCCCCGCTGTCTGGCAGCACGAATGAGGATGTCTCGCTGCGGCGCACGGTGGGCGCGATTGTCAGTGCGGAGGACTTTGGAGCCTTTCAATTGCTCGCCGCCCAGACTTCGCCTGACTCGGTGTTTGTGCCTTTAGCTGACCTGCAAACGCAGATCGAGATGGAGGGCAAGGTGAACGTGGCCTTGAACCCCAAAGCGGGATTCCAAGCGGCGGACCTTGAAAAAGAGAAAACGCTCGCGGACTTCGCACTGAAGTTGAACCGCGTGACCGGGGCGCAAAAAGAATGGGAGCTGAGCACGGAACGTGTGTTCATGGATCGCAGTCTCGCGAGCAAACTGCTGGCGCGTGAAGGCAGCTATGGAGTGCTCACGTATCTGGTCAATGGGGTGACCTCAGCGAAAGGCGGCACGCCCTACTCCATGATCACGGCGGTGGACTCGATGGAGCTCAAAGAGGGAGAAATCATCATCACGCAATGGCTGGCTGAGGATCACGGTCTGGTGATCGGAGACAAGCTGGAGATCGTCTATTTCGTTGTGGGCATCGGGCGTGAACTGAAGCAGGAAAAGGCCAGCTTCACCGTGCGCGGGATTTTGCCGATGACTGATCCGCGTGTGACCCGAGCCTGGACACCGGAGTTCCCGGGCGTGTCGGACGTGGACAACTGTCGCGACTGGGATCCGGGTATCCCCATGGACACCAAGAAGATTCGCGACAAGGACGAGAAGTATTGGGACGACTACAAAGGCACGCCGAAGGGTTTCATCAGCCTCGCCGATGGCAAAAGATTATGGGCGAATCGTTTTGGCAATCTGACGGCGATTCGTTTCGCCGATCGAGGCGAAGAGGAGGCGAAGCTGCGCGCTGAACTTGGGAATGAACTCCAGCTGTCTGACATCGGCCTGAGTCCCCGTGATTTCAAAGGTGAAGCAGCTGCGGCGGCGAAGGGTAGTGTGGACTTTGGTGGTTTGTTCATCGGCCTGAGCTTGTTCCTGATCGCCGCCGCGTTAGTCTTTGCGGCGCTGCTGTTCTTGTTCACGCTGGAGCGGCGCTCGGCTCAGGTGGCCCTGCTTTTGTCGATGGGTTGGCTGCCAAAGAAGGTGCGACGCAGTTGGTTAGGCGAAGCAGGTGTGATCGCGCTCTTGGGGGCGGTGCTCGGGGTCTTTGGCGGTGAAGTTTACACCAAGCTGGCGCTGAAAGGTCTGAGCGGTGCGTGGTCCGGTGCGTCTCAGGGATTGCCGCTGTTTTATGAAGGCAGTGTGGCGACGAAGATCGGTGCCGGGGTAGGCTCGGTGATCGTGGTGCTGCTGACTCTGTGGTGGACGAGTCGGAAGATGTTCCGCAAAACGCCGCGTGAACTGTGGAGCGCGGAAGAGTCCCTGGAGGTGAATCCAAAACGTTCGCTGTTGAAGAAGCTCATGACTCTGCTGTGGCTGCTGGGGGCCGTGGCGCTCATTGCTGCAGGCACACAAGCTCAGGCCCCGGAAGCCGTGGCGGGCATGTTTTTTGGCAGTGGTTTTTTGCTGCTGATGGCAGGTCTGTCATGGGCGAAGGGCTGGATGCAACAAGGACGTGCGCAGGCGGAATCGCTGTGGCAGATCGGTGTGCGCAACGTGGCGCGGCGGCCCTCACGCAGTCTGGCGGTGATGGGCATGATGGCAGGCGGGATCTTTCTGGTTACGGCGGTGAATGCCTTTCGCATGAGTGCTGGGGATGTCACGAAGCCGACTTCAGGCACGGGTGGGTTTGCCTTGATCGGTGAGTCTTCACTGCCGATTTACGAAGACCTGAACACGGCAGCGGGGCGGGATGCCTTTGGTCTGGATGAAGAACTCCTCAAAGGAGTGAAGGTGGTGCCCTTTCGGGTGCGCTCGGGGGATGACGCGAGCTGCCTGAATCTGAATCGTGCGCAAAAGCCAGTGCTCGTGGGCGTGGATGCGGCGCGATTGGAAGGGCGCTTCAGCTTTGCTGGCAAAGGCGCGTGGTCTGCTTTGAAAGATGATTTGCAGGCCATCGCGGATCAGGCCACAGCGATGTGGGGACTGGGTCTGGGAACGGGGGATGCCTTGGACTATCAGAATGCTTCGGGACAACCCATGAAGGTGACTTTGAACGGCATGCTCGCAGGGTCCGTGCTTCAGGGAAAGATGATCATCAGTGAGCAGGCGTTCCTTTCCGCCTATCCAGATGTGGCGGGTTATCGGTTCTTTTTGATCGATGCTCCGGCGGAGAAAAGTGCGGAGGTCAGTGCGCATCTGACGCGTCAGCTTGAGCAGCGTGGACTTGCGCTTGAGCCTGCGAAGCAGCGGCTGGAGGTCTTCATGAGTGTGCAGAACACTTACATCGGCATCTTCACCGTGCTCGGTGGATTGGGCGTGCTGCTGGGCACGGCAGGCTTGGGCATCTTGGTCGCCCGGCATGTGCTGGAGCGTCGGGGAGAATTGGGGCTGATGCAGGCGCTGGGTTTTTTACCGGGAGCGCTGCGTCAATTGATCCTCGGGGAGCATGTGGTCCTGTTGATCGCCGGGCTTCTGCTGGGGATCGTCAGCGCTATTCTTGCGGTGTGGCCGAGTGTGACGCAGGGCGGGGGAGATTTGCCGTTGAACTTCTTGGCGGCTCTGTGGGCGGGCGTGCTTGGATTTGGCGTGCTGGTGTGCTGGCTGGCGGTGACGCTGGCGGTGCGGGGACGTCTGATCGAGTCCATCCGTCGTGAGTAGTCTCTGTTGCTGCACAAAAAAGCCCGCACAGCGAACTGTGCGGGCTGAGTTTCGACAAACCGTGGGCGACGCTTTTAGAAC
>JAIXVB010000246.1 GCA_027483245.1 Verrucomicrobiaceae bacterium
AACCTGACCGCTGAGAATGGCGCTGCTGGTGGGCGTGGTGGCACCCGGTGCGTCGTTGGGAAGACGGGGAAGAAGAAAGTAACCCACTCCGAAGGTCTGGAGACCGTCATTGATGATGAGGCCCTGATAGGTGACGGCACGCGTGACTTTTTTCCCTACAAAAGCAGCGCGCGGATCGTTGTCACTGAGGCTGAAGGTGCCGCTCAAAGCTCCCGTGGCAGAGGTGAGTGAAAGCTTCGTGGTCGCGGGATTCGGCGCGCTGGCGGTGGCTTTATTGCCGGTCTGAATGCTCAGCGTGACATCAGGGTGGTTGGCCACACCAGCGATGCCGCCTTCCGTGAAGTCGAGCTGGGCATTGTCGGTGCCGCTGCTGAGTCCGAGCGCGAGCGGAGAAGGCGTGTAAAAGCCGCCCTCAGCCTCAAGAGGCACCGCGTCGGCGAGTCCAAAACCCGCTTTGTAGAGGCGGGCGCTGGTCGCAGCATTGGCAGGACGATTCCAGCTCAGTTGAGCGATGATGCGATTGTCTGTGGTGTCGTTGGGAATGTTTTGCTGAAGGAGCAGTCGCCCAAGCAAGGAGCCTTTGAGCGGCGTGGTATACATCGTCTGGAAAATCAGGATTTGTCCCGAAGGCCCCACGAAGGCACCGCCCGTGATATTTTCTCCATCCGCAAGCTTCCCAGCGAGCGTGAGTTTGCCGTCCTTGGTGACTTTAAAGGAACCGTAACCCCAGCCCTGAGGCACCGTGTCGTCACTGGCCAGAGGATGGCCGGTGAGGATGCGCAAACCAAAAGTGTGGTGGGCAGCATAGCCATTCGCGGGGTTGTTGGTGGTGTGCCAGATGTTCCGCCACGCTTCAAAATTTGTGGGGGTTACACCATCCGTCACACTCGCATCGACGAGGCGATTTAAAACGGTATCCACCTCAAAGGTCACGGTGAGATTCGGTTTGCCAGGCCTTTTGATCGTGATCAGGGCCGTGGTGGTTTCATTCAGCTCGACATCCAACAGGCCCGTCAGGGGGTGTTTGACCGTGCCGAGGGTGAGGCTGCCGCTCAGGGCACCGCTGCGAGTGAGAGTGAGGTCGATGCGCCCCCCCAGAAAACCATTGAGCGGACTGCGCTCGATAGACCCTGCATACACACCCTCTACGTTCAGCGGCAGATCTGCGACGACCAAGGTCCCACTGGCGCTGTGACTGCCTTTAAGATTGGTGGCCGTGACTTTGACCATGTAACCGCCGGGTTTGCTGGCGCTTGGTTTGCCGGTGATGCGTCCCGTTTTGTCGATTTTTAATCCCGGGGGCAGGCCTGTGGCGGTGAAACCCGTGGGGGTGAGATCCAGCGCATTGGCAAAAGCAACGCTGTAATCATAACTGCCGCCGACGATCGCGGGGTCAAAGGGGATTGGATCGGGAGTGATCTGCGGTTTCGCAGTGATGACTCGCAGGTGGGTGGTGGCTCCGATGACCGATTCTACGCCATTGCCGATCACGCAGGTGTAGGTCGCACTGTCCTCACCAGCGGCCGGTTTGATGGTGAGGGTCTTTTTGGTGGGGTCGCTAAACTTGGCCAGGCCTGGGATCGCGGCTCCGTTTTGTCGCCAACTCGTGGTGAGGCCGTTGCCGGCAAAGTTGGCAGTGAGGGTGGCAGTGCCATTCGCACTGAGGAAGATGGTTTTGGGGATGGCCTCCACGACTCCCAGAATCGCTCCAGCGCTGGTGGTGGAAAAAGTGCCATCTTTGATGATCACATCGTAGAGCCCTGCATCGGTGAGTTTGACCGCTGGGAGCGTGAGTTCATGACTCGTGGCCCCGCGGATCGCGACGGCATTTTTTCGCCATTGATAGATGGGAGCGACGGCACTGCTGGCGACCGTGAATTTTGCCTCGGTGCCGACCTTGCGGACGATGGGGTCAGGCTGGTCGCTGATGATGGGGTTGAGATTGCCCGTGCCGGTGAGGGCGATGTCAAAGGGGTTCTCGTCCGGGTCATTGCTGGCGATGCGTAGGGTGGCATTGCGCGTGCCGGTGGCCTTGGGCGCAAAGGTCACGGTGAACGTGGTGTTGTTGCCCTGCGTGAGGGTCGTTTGCGACAATGCCGTCGCGGTGAAGTCGCCCTCAGGTGGCCCGACGATGCTGAGGGCGAGTCCCGTGAGATCGTCGCTGCCCGAGTTGATGATCGTGAAGGTGTGCTGGCTGGTTCCGAGTAGGGAGACACTGCCAAAGGACGTCGTTCCGCTGCCGTCGATCAGCTCTCCCACGGGGGTGCGCTGCACAGAAATGTCCACCGTCAGCGGCAGCTGCGCGGTGGCGTTGATTGCCAATGCCGGACCAAAGGGCCAAGCGCGACCGGAGATCTGCGGGCGCACCCAGAGCAGGTAATCAGCGACCTGGGGAGCCGTGAAATCAAAGCTCGTGCTGCCCCCCGCAACGGCGGTGGTCACCGCTTGGCTGAGATCCAGCACATTGGTGAAACTGACCTCATCGACATACCAGCCGAAGTCGTCGCCGACTTGGGGGAAAAAACTGCCGCCCAAGAAAAGGTAACCGAAGCGCAGCTTGATCTCCTTGCCCGCAAAGGCAGCAAGCGAAGCCGTGCGCAGCGTGAAGCCGCCCTCTCCCGGGTGACCCCCGCCCAATTGGGAATAAACATCTGTCCACGTGTTGCCATTGTCGGTCGAGACCTGCACCGCAGCCTTTTGGGTCACCGTGGCTCCGCGAAGCCGACTGCGAAAGGATACCTGAGCATTGGATTCCACATAAAAGCTTGATTGATAAGTGAGGGTTTGTGGCACTGCTGTCGGGTGAAGCAGATGATAGGAGCCGCTACTTGCGTGCTTCACCGTGGTGGAAAGTGCTGAATAGGAGCCGGTCTTGACTGCCGTGACACGGTTCAGATTGTTGGCCTCATCAAGAGGGGCCGCTATCCGAGCAAGAAACCGATGATCATAACCGGTAGCCCCATTGACGGCGTTAAAACTGTAGGAGGTCGCCACCAAAGTCGAGGCTGTGGAAGGCCCGACAACGGTCGGCGGCACATAGGTCGGCCGCATGTCCACTTTGACATTGGCTCCTCCCGCAATCGCAGCCGTTGCGTCATGATTGAAACCTAAATTGGTAAACGTCACATTGCGATTCGCATTGCTCGTGGGCACGGGCACGGCATAACCGCCGGAAGGTGTCGTGATCGCAAAAAAGCTGGCTCCTGCCACATCCACCCGGACACCGCCCACGCCCTCGCCGAGGTCATAAAAATCGTTGCCATTTAGATCATAATAAACCACGCCGGTGACAAAAGCGGGGCTGCTGTTTTGCAAACCCATGTCTTGCGTCACCAACTGTGGCCCCACGGTTTCGCCATTGACCGTGTTGGTGCCATTGAGCACGCCGATGCCAATTTCTTTGAAGTAACTCTGGTGGATATTCACACGATGCCCACGCCCCGCCTGCATCCCACCCGTGCCGCCCGGACCCCAGTCCACCTGAAATCCCGCATGTCCCTGATGAACAGAAGTCGAGTAGGAGAAGACGTTTTCTCCCGCCGCATCCACCGGGTATCCTGCCGCAGTCATTCGTCCGACAATGCTGCTCCCACCCTGGCCGTCATGCTGCTGGACGGCATTGTCGAACATGAATTGCGTGTGACCTCGCGCGGCTTGGGTCAGTTGGGCATTCATCGCCAGAGGCTGCTGGGGCAATATCGCGGCAAATTCCGCCTGCATCAGCGTCAGGTTCACGCCAAAATGCGTGTAATTCGACAGCACGTCAGGATCCGTGATGGCAGCCAGTCGAATGCCTTCTGCCGTGGGATTTGCACGAGCTCGATTGATCAGTTCCAGGTAAAGTTGCTCTTCATCTGTAGGCGTGCCGATCGAGTATTGCGTCGGCGCCTGCCCAAAAGCCGTCATGGCCAGGACCAGATGGAGGAGAAATATAAATCTCATAAAATAATGATCTCAGATTTGAGAAAATGAGCAAGTCTGGAATCCTTCACTTTTTAACAACAGATTCGAAACAGAACTCGCTGGAATCGGTAAATAATTTTGGCCGCCGGGCTTTGTTTGCATCATTCGATGATGGTTTGCCAGACTTGCTAGCCGCGCCATTCTCAGTCCTGATGCCTGCCCTGACCTCTTACACCAAGCCGCTCACTTCTAATCAAGCGGCACAATTACGCACGCTCTTGAGAGCTCAAGGTTGGGAATTCGAAACCAAACCTTACTGCCTGTATGCCGCCTCTCGAGGCAAGGTGAACGTGCTGGTTTATGAAAAAGGCCCCAAGATCGTCGTTCAGGGCAAGGACACAGAAACCTTCATTCTGAACACACTGGAGCCCCAAATTCTGGGCACAGCAGAGTTGGGTTATGAAGAAGTTCATCATCCTGAAATGTTTCAGCCTCATCTGGGCGTGGATGAGAGCGGCAAGGGAGACTTCTTCGGCCCGCTCGTCATTGCTGGGGTGTATGTCGATGCCGATGTGAGTCGGGCGCTGCGCGAGATCGGCGCGGTGGACAGCAAACGGATTAGCAGTGATGCCAAGATCGAAAAACTCGCCTCGGCCATCCGTAACATCCCAGGTCTCGTTTGGCAGGTCGTTCAAATCAACCCCGAGCGCTACAACGCTCTCTATGAGAAATTTGGCAATCTGAACCGCCTACTCGCCTGGGGCCACGCCAAGGTCATCGAAGAACTGCTTACCCGTGTGCCTGACTGCCCGAAGGCCATCTCCGACCAGTTCGCCAATCCTACGGTCCTCCAGCGTGCCCTCCAGACAAAGGGGCGCAACATCGAACTCGTCCAGCGCACCAAAGCAGAAAGTGACCCTGCGGTGGCTGCGGCCTCGATTTTAGCACGAGAACGTTTTGTCCAGTGGCTGCACCAGACAGGACAGAGTCTTGGCCTCGATCTGCCCAAAGGCGCAGGTGAAAATGTCAAAGCCACCAGCAGGCAATTTCTAGCGGAACACACCGACACACCCCTGGATCGAATTGCCAAGATGCATTTCAAGACAGCCCAAGAGGTGCTGAACCACCCATCTTAGACATCGTCAAACTAAAGGAAAACATTATCTCTTAAGAAAGTATTTGCTTCCAAGCTTGCTAGAATGCATTCAGCCTGAATCTCATTCCCTTTCTCTCAACGCTCATGCCCACGATCACCAAACGGGATCTCATCATCGATCTCAGCAATACCACAGGTCAGTCTCAGGAGGAAGTCGCCAACGTGCTCGAGGCCTTTGCGGCCCTCGTGAGCCAGCGACTGGGAGAGGGAAAAAACGTGGCTTTGCGCACCTTTGGCACCTTTGAAATCTGCGTGGCTAAATCCAAGCTCGGACGCAATCCGAACAAACCCAACCAGGAAATCGTCATCCCTGACCGCTGCGTCGTCAGGTTTCGCCCCAGCAAAGAACTTCGTCAGGGGGTGGGCTCCATTCCTCCTGACACGATCAAATCACCCAAGGACGATTGATCGACGGCAAAAAAGGGAAGCTCATGCCCAGTTGATTCGTGATTACCGTAAAAAGGCGGTTCATCATGCAAACCGCCAAGAAAAGGAAATCTCTCTGTAACGAACAGGACGTAAAGAAGTATAATAGATACCAGAGACTCTTTCGTCACTTATTCCGCTGAAGCTGTGGCTGTGAGATTTGCATCGCCTTGTCTGGCGGTCCTGTCACTATACGCACGTAATTCCTTTATTTTATGCCTCCCTCCATCGGTCCTCAATTGCGATCTGCACGCGAAAAGCGTGGCCTCTCGCTCTTGGATGCCGCCCACCTGACGCGCATTCCAGCACAGCGGTTGATGCACCTGGAGCAGGACGATTTTGCCTCTTTCGGCAGCCTCACCTATGCGCGCTCGTTCTTGCGAGTTTACAGCACTTTTTTGGGCGTTGATGCACAAGCGATGTTGGAGGAGCTGCCTTCCGGTCGGTTAGGGGGCAGCCGCGATTACCGTTACCTCACCGACAATCATGGTCCCTGGGTCCTCCCTCGTGGGAATCGGCTAGCCAAGCTATCTCAGCAGGCACGGCGACATCCGACTCGTTCGCCCGTCACGGCAGGCATTGCCATTTTTGTTCTCATGCTCGTCGGCACCGGTATCTGGGGTAGCCATGTGGCCCAGGAAAAGGCCTTGCTCACCACTCCGGCGGAAACTGCTCGCACACCGAGCGTTGTGCCTGCCGTGGTAAGTCACAACCAATCTGCACCAAATCAGCAGGCCATCCTCAAGGTCTTCCCACCCAATTCTAAACAGCTCGCAGACCAGAGTGGCAACCTGCCGCCCTTGCGCTAGTGTGTGGCATGTCTGCTTCATCCCCGCCTCCGCGTTGGTGGTTGTCCCCGCTGCTTTTCACGATTTGTTTCATCGCTGCTCTGGCCACCGCGTGGCATTTCAGCGAAACCGCTCGTGAAGTCCTGCCCAAGGCCTTTGGTTTCCTGACCGGAGCGCTCGCCACGCCTTTCATCTTGGAAAGTTCCATCGCCCTCTTTGGTCTCACCCTGGTTTTAGTGATCAATCAATGGCGCCTGCAAAAGCAGGATGACGAATGGGTGGTCATGGAGGTCAAAGACCCAACCCCCAAATCTCCCGTCAGCGCCCAAGCCGCGACACCGAACTCGCCTCCAGAGAGCTGAGATCAAACCCGAATCCGCTTTGAAAGACTAGGACTCTGTTTGAACTCAAACAACGCTGGAGTGTGCGAAAGGCATGAGGGTGGTGATGGGTTCAACCTTCGAGTCTTCGCCAGAGCAAGGTCAAACCGAAGACAAACACTGTTCATACGTCCAATTCGTTGCTGAATTTTTTATTGAAAGTGTGAAATTAATGCTGTTTCAAATCTTTTGCGGCCCCTTATTATCAAAATTAGAAGATTTTTTTTGTAAACTCGCGGTTTGAACGTTATTTTTAGTCGCCTCCTTGTTGGGGTCCGCGCGAACTTTGGCTCGTTCTGAGCTTCTTCTGAATTTCTCCTTCTTTTAAACGACACACGCCAGCAATGGTTCCTGAAATCGAAAGCTTTGGTCACCTGATGATCGCCCGCAGGGCCGGTGGAGAACCGGTCGAGCTGGTGCGTTCCCCTGACGAGGTGGTCTTTCTGGCTTTTGATACGTCCATCCGGCGACTGGTCGAGCTGCATGTTCTGCGCAGCGGTCGGACCTTGGATAGCGAGGCAAAAATGTCCGCTTTTGAGCGCGCCAATCAGGCTTCAGAAATTCGCGGCCCGAGTTTCATGCGAATCCTGGACGTGGGAGAGGATCAGGGCCTCGTCTATTACACGAGCAACCTGAATGATGGCGAATTCATCGGGGATTATGTCCAGCGTCGTGGACCGCTGATGGCCGCCACGGTTTTCTCCCTGGTCTTCCAGTTGCTCGATGATCTCATCCTGCTCCGCGGATACCGGCGCTTGATCTCGCAGATGCGGCTGGATCGCGTGGTCGTCACGACTTTGGAAGACACCTTCCTGCAACTGCGCGTTTTTGACTACGGTCTCTCCGCCCCTGAGCAGGTGACTGAAAGCGATTCCGGTCTGGTCATTCAGGCCTGTGAGTTGATGTTTTTGATGCTGACCGGCAAGAGCTTTGGGGGCGACAATCCAGATCGTTACCCCGCACTGACGGCCCTGCCCATGAGCCTGCGCACCACCCTGCGCGTGGCTTTGACCGATCCTAGCAATGCCCCCGCTTCGATTGAAAAACTGCGCGATGACGTGCGCGAGGCCTTTTCCGCCTTGGTGAGCAGCATTCAGGCGCGGAACTCACGTCGGCAGCTCGTGGTCACGCCGGCCTTGCAACCCCAGTCCCAACTCCAGAATCTCCTTCTGGAAAATGTGCCCATTGAGTCCATCCTGGGGAATCGTTTCCATGTCGAAGGCGGCGAGGATGCCCGGCGTTACCCTTTCTCGATCCCTTGTTTGAATGCCAAGACGGAGCATCCCGTCACCGTGCATCTGCTGCCCCCTGCACGCATCGTCGAGAAGAGTCAGTATGAGGCGGTGCCCCTGCAAATGTGGCGCTTCAATGCTGACAAACACCCGAACATCTTGCGCAGCCTGAGCCTCTGGGAGAGCCCAGATTGGACTTTTTTAACGGAAGAACGCGAGCCTGGATTCACCCTCAGTCGGCTTTTGGCAGAGCGCATCGCCCTGAACCCGGCCGAAGTCGCGGTGCTGCTACGCCAAGTCAAAGCAGGCCTAGAGCAGGCGCTGGAGTGCGGCGTGCAGCGTCTCGATCTGCATCCATCGAACATCTTCTTGCGCGTGGGTAAAGCAGGGCCGCTGCTCTCCCGTGAGTATGAACGACTGATGCAAAAGCGTCTGGATGCCTGGCCGCCTTTCCTGGTAAAGCTGCGGGCGCACCTGACGATGCGGAATCTCTATGAAGCGCCGCTCACGGATCTGCCTGAACACGGAGAGCACCCAGAAGAGCACATCGCGGATCGCGACTATCGCAGTCGTGCTCTGGTCTCCTTCGCCGCCTACCTGCTCACCGGGGCACGCCAGTCCGGCACTCAACTCACCTTTCCAGAATCCGTCACCGACCCGCTGGCCGACTACATGAGAGAGTGCCTGGAGTTCAGCCGCCACCAGGGACGCACGCCCAATCCGCAGGACTTCGTCAGCCAATTTGAATCGCTGATGTCCGTCACCACCACCGGCCCTGATCTGGCGACTCGCCTGCGCGGAACCACCATCCCGATCGAGGAAATGGAGAGTGCAGGTAGCATCTCCGATTTCGACAACGAGTGGGCCTCCAGCACCGAAGAAGAAGAAGAAGAGCCCGTGACGCCGATCTCACGCAAGCTGAAGCCCCATGACTTCTCGCGCCGTTCCAGCGCGTCAGGACTCAGCTGGCCCGTGTGGGCAGCCGCAGCCGTCACCGTGATTGGCCTCTTCAGTTGGTGGCTTTTCAGTGGTGAAAAACCCGCACCTGCACCCACGACCGACCCGCTTCCGAGCGCTACCGCAGCTGCCGAGCTCCCCCAAACGGCTGCGCCTCAGATCGCCGACAAAGTCTCCACCCCCATCAAAGCCACGCCGCCTGAGGAGAAAAAGATCGTCGCTCAAGAATCCATGCCGTCACCGGCCGTCGCCGCGACTTCGCCTGCTCCCCGAGTTGAAGCCCCTGCCCCCGTGGTCGCAACGCCCCCCGCGCCGAAACCCATCGTCGTCACAGCCCCACCCAGTGTCACCCCTGCTCCTGCTCCTGAGCCAATACCCACACCCGTCGTTGCCCCTGCCCCGCAGCCCCCGCCTGCCCCTGTGACGGTGCCAAATCCGGTCATCATCCGCAAAGCCATCGTCCCCAGCCCCGAAGAGATCGCCAAATTCAAACAAGGCCTCATCAAGCCCAAGAACGATCCTCAACCGGTCGAAGCACCCGCCCCAGCCGCGCCTCCAGCCCCCCCCAAAGAAGGTCGCGTCCCGGTGATCAACGTGGCTGAACCCATGCCTCCCAGCAGCGCGGCGGTTCAGTGAAGAGCGGCGGAGAATTTCTCCGAAGAGAACGATTCCCCCCCAGGCTGCATTCATTTGCGCGGCTCCTTGCTGTGCTGTCTGCTAGCCTGACTCATGCGCACGCTGCTGTTTTCCTTTGCCCTTCTCGCCACCGCCATCCCCGCCCGGGCTGAACTCGATCTCGTCATCTATGGCGGCACCCCTGCAGGCCTCACCGCAGGCATCATCGCCGCTCGAGAGGGCGCGTCCGTTGTGGTCATCGAGCCGACCCAATGGATCGGCGGCATGGTCACCGGCGGGCTATGCCGCACCGATGTCGGCAAGCAAGAAACCATCGGCGGATTCCCGCGCGAGTTCTTCACGCGCGCTGCTGCGGCCAAACCCGACACGCCTTTGTGGTATGCCGAACCGAGCGTGAACCTCCGCACCTTTGAAACGATGCTCCAAGAAGCCGGCGTCAAAGTCATCACCGCACAGTCCCTGAAATCCATCACTCAACAAGGCACGCGCATCACCAGCCTCACCACCACCGACGGCACCACGCACGCGGGCAAAATGTTCATCGATGCCACCTATGAGGGCGATCTCATGGCCGCGGCCAAAGTCAGCTACATCGTCGGCCGCGAAAGCCGCGCGCAGTACGGCGAATCCCTCGCCGGTTACCACCCCATGCCCATCCGCCCACGCACGGTCGAGATCATGGAGAGCGACAGCCCCAGCCTCGGTGGCAAAGGCCCCAGCTACATCCACGGCACCCCCATCGCCCTCAACGGCCTCGATGCTCAGGGCAAACCCATCTACGGCGTCTTCCCCGCACCC
>JAIXVB010000399.1 GCA_027483245.1 Verrucomicrobiaceae bacterium
CGGCTCGTGGTCTTTCTTCAGGGCGGCAGTGACAGCACTTTCGAGCCGAACGCAGAGATCCGGCAGACGATCTATCGCGTGCCTGAGCTGGACATGATCGAGTGGTTGCTAGACGGTGAAACCAGCGATGTGGCGCTGATCCAACGGCTCCAGGAGAAGGGACGTGCCAGCGTGGTTTCACACCTGACCACCACCGCTGCGAAGGGTGTCCGCACGCCGGCACAGTCCGGTTTCGAAGGCTGGCTGCCCACGGAGATGAACCCGGACTACGACGCCCTGTATCAACTGCCCGTCAGTTTTGAGACCGTGCTGACAGGCACGCAGCTCGGGTATTCCGATGGTGTTTGGATCAGCTCCTACTCGCCGCGCGCTCCACTCGCCGTGCAGTGGCCCACCTCGTGGCTGCGCGTCAGTGATCGCAAGACTTACAAGCCTACTGGCAAAGCCATTCATGGTTGGATGGACTGGTATGATCGCTTCGATCAGGAGATCAATGGAGAGGTCGCTTTCAGGGATGCCACGCCGCATCTCGTTGCCATGATGTCGCCTGCCGATCAGACCTGGGGCGCAGAGAGAATAGGGCGCTGGCTGGATGTCACTGTGGCGCAGGATTTGCACGCGAAGATCAGGCCTCCTGCACCGCCGCAAGCATCTCCTGACCCTGCCGACCCGTTTGCCCCGGTGGACCCTCTTGCCCCCAACTACGCTGCGCCCATTCCACCGCCCCTGCTCGTTCTCGGCATCGCGCTGGATCAGGAGAAAGCGCAGGCCTTGCTGGGCGCACGCCAGCCGGGAAAAGATGCGGCACTGCTTCGCGGTTTGGTGTCGCAGGTGAAGTTAGGCCAGGCCCATGTGGTCACCTGCACTCTTTCTGCCAACCAGCTCAACCGTCGGGATCAATCCAGCGCACGACGGCATGCCTTTCCCACGGAGATGCCCAGCATTCCCTCCGCATGGGATGACAGACCTGTCGGCACGAGAGTTGAGCTGGAAGGAGGAGATTTTTCACTGACCCAGGACCTCGCTCCCCCCGCCCGCAGCGAATGGAAACTCGCCCGCGATGTGCCCGAGGCCATCCTGTGGGAGCCGCGTTTTCGGAAGTTGTTTCTCCAAAGTCGCAGCCATGCCCTTCTCTCCGGCACTCACTTGGTGGCGGTTGCTGATATTCCCGAGGTGATGTCTGCCAGCGATCTGCCGGGGCATGAAACCGTGCTGCTTTTCACCCACCGAGTTGGCAGTGAAACAGCGCCGAAAGCCACGAAGCCGGATTATGAAATCGAAGCCTTCATCTTCGAGATTCCCACCGCTGAAGCAAAGGCGTGGCAGCGGGTGAAGTCCGACGACTTTGCCTCCTTCACTCAGCAGCGATTGAAAAGCGGTACCGCCAAACTCAAGGCCCACGCCATGCTGCGCCAGTGGCCTGCCACAGAAGGTCGCTTGCGAGTGACGGAGGATTACATGACTGCCACGGAGTTTGATCCCCCGGAGCCCGATGCCCCTTTCCGCATGAGACCCACCGCGCTGGAAGAACTTCCTGTTGGGCTGCATTTCGAGACGGATCTCAGCGACGAGGTCGAGGGCATCGCCAAGGCCAACATCAACCTCCGACTCAGCGACGCCAAACCCATCGAGCCTGGCCTGGAGGAGACCCTCAAAATCGCCGCCAGTGGCCACGAAGACTATCCCGGCGCGAAACATGAGTTCGATGAATGGCGTGCGGAGGATCTCCGCCTCGCCCCCGGCAACGTGCATTGCCTGGGGCTTCCCGATGTCTTCGCAAGCAGCGGCGTTACCACACGGATGGCTTATGTTCGTGCCCGCCGCATTCCTTGAGGCGGCTTAGATCCAGGGGGCTAGTGCCGTCTTCGTCTTCCTTGCGGGTACGGGCAGAAGCGAGGCCTGTGGTCATGGATGCCAAAACGAGATGCATGTCGCAGAACGAGCGGACTTCAGGGCCGCTTCAAGCACAGCTGATCAGAGGCAGCAGGAAGCCGAAGATTACCCTTTGGTAATGAACGAACATTCGTTAGCAAACGCGTCTCTATGACGCGTTAGACACACGACACAAACATGCGGCATTCCCTGAAACAGCGCTTCATCGCATTCCTGCTTTTGATGGCTTACACCCTCACTGGCACGTCGGTGATGCCTGCGCTCATGGCTCTGGGTGCGTGGATTGATGGCAGCCATAGTGTGCTGGTGTCACCGTCCGAGAATGGCCTGAGACTCACGCTCCATCATCGCCGTGATGCCTACACTCCAGAGGTGAATGATCATCACAACGCACTGGCACGTGTGCTCGTGCGTCTTTGCAAGGCTTCTGATGCAGGGGATCATCAGCTTGTCGCGGCTCAGTTTGACTCAAGTGCGAGAGGAGAGCGGGTGGATATGGCACGTGCGACCAAGGAAGCTCCTCCGGTCAATCTCGCGGCTACTTGGCAGCTTGCGCTTGTTGTGATTCATCTCGTCCGCGAAACGATTCGCGCCCGTGATTTCAACGAACCTCCAAGGCCACGGTGCCGCATCGGACGGATGTTCGCGACCGTGCAACTTTTGATCTGAGAGAGGGCGGAGTCACTCCGCAAGCCGACATGCTCGCCGTCGTGCAGGGGTCATCCTGCCGCGGGCTGGGCATCCATGCCTCACGTCATGCACGTGAGCGCCCTTCGACTTTTTCCCTCAGTCTCTCTCATGAAATTTCACGCATCTCTTCTCTTCTCAGCCGCCCTGCTCATTGGCAGCGCACCCCTCCTTTCAGCGCTTGATTCCACCGCTGTCACCAGTGGCGATCTCGTCACTGAAGCTCTGCATAAAAACCCCGAAGTCC
>JAIXVB010000223.1 GCA_027483245.1 Verrucomicrobiaceae bacterium
AGCCAGCGTGAAGTCTGATCAGGGCGCTCTCGTAAGCAGTCCAAAAGACGAATTGGGGGGCTTCACCACAGGATTAACAAGATGGGGCAGGATTCACAGGATTTTTCAGTTCCTTCAGTGCTGTTCGGGGCGGGCTTGGGTTCGTAGTTCGGCCTTTAGGCCGTTTGGGTGCGAGATCGCAAAATGAGTTCAAAGAGCACGCTGAAGCGTGAACAACGAACGCTGCAACGCATCATCGAACGCTGTGAAGCCTTTGATTTTGCTAGATCACCATGGATGGAAAAACCCTTTTTGCAGTGGCGTTCATCAAGGTTTGAACATCGCCTTGGTCTTGTCGCCCCCGCTGAGCACGTAGGCCAGCAGGTCCAGGATTTCTTCCTTCTTCAGCATTGCCAACAGCATCGGTGGCATGGGGGATACCTTGCTGAGTTCGATGCTTTTCACTTCTTTGCGATCCACGTTCACACGTTGGTTCGGGTCGCTGAGATCGGTGTTCAGTGTCACGCCATCCCCACTGAGATTCACCACCACACCCGTCATGATGGTGCCGTCGTTTTTGGTGACGATGATCGGCGCGAACTGCTCATTGATCTCCTTGCTCGGGTTGATGATTTGATCGAGCAAATCGTGGGGGCTGTAGCGGCCACCTGCACCGGTGAGGTCAGGGCCGGTCATGCCGCCTGCATTGCCAAAACGATGGCAGGTGTAACAGGCGGAGGCAGCGAACATCTTGCGACCGTTGTCAAAGTTGCGGTCCTTCATGCCCGTCTCTGCCGCTTTGCTCAGCTCTTCCAGCGTCCACATCGTGGGCGTGCGACCGATGAACATGGTGCCGACGTTTTCGATGGCGGATTTGCGCTCAGGTTTCTTTTCGATCAGGGCCGCGAGTTCTTTTTTCTCAGTATCCGTGAAGGTGCTGAGGCTGTCGTTGCGGATGAATTCGATGAACTTGTCAAAGCTGGAACCGCCTTTGTAGTTCGCCGCTTTCAGGAACCACTCGAGCTGCTGTGTGCGCAGTTCCGGGGTCCAACCCGTCTTGAGAAAGCGCAGGCTGCGGGCGTATTCCATCTGCGGCTCCTGACTGTCCGCGTTGGCGATGAGAGCCATGCCTTTGGCGGCGGTGTTCTGGGCTTGCAGGTAGGCGAGTGTCTCCGTGAGTAGCCAGTTCAGCTCGAAATTGTCGGCAGGATAAGCGGCATCGAGCTGGGCAATGATCGCGGAGACGGTGGCTTCGTTGGGATTGCCAAAGCGATGCAACACGATCTGGATGAGCCGCACCTCAGCGAGGCGTTGCTCGGGTGTGAGTTGGGCGAAGTCATGCTTCAGCAGTGCTGCGAGAATGGCATCGCGGGTTTTTTCATCGGCCTTGTAAGCCGCATCGGTCCGATGCGTCGGACACACCCCCTTGCAACGCGTCAGCGCCAGCAGAGCCTCGAGCTGCGCGGTGACATTGGTTTCCGCGAGGGCCTTGGCTTCCCATTCGGCGAGCGGCTGATGCTCGAGCGCGGTGCGTGCTGCGGCGCGGATGTAACGGTCCTGGTTGCTGAGTTCCGGCCAGGCGCTCTCGACCGCTTTCGGATCTTGTTTGCCGTGAAAAGCTTCCAGGCTTGCACGCACGGACCACGGTTCTGTTTTCGTTGAGTCGCGCGCTTGGACTGCACTTGGGGAGCTGTCTTCCTTGCCCGCATAGGTTACCCGATACAGCCCGCTTTGCACGCGGCGGCCACCGATGGTGAAATACATCGCGCCATCTTTGCCGATGATCGCATCACTCACCGGCAGCGGGCCGCCGGTGACGAATTCTTCCTTGGTCGCCGTGTAGGTGCTGCCACTGGGTTTCAGATGCACCGCGTAGATCTTACCCCAACTCCAATCGAGCACGTAGAAGGCCTCTTGGTATTTGGCGGGAAACTTGGCACCGTATCCAAAGGTCGTTCCCGTGGGCGAGCCTGGGCCGATGTTCAGTGTGGCCGGCAGGTTATCGAAGTAGAACTCTGGATATTTGCCCGCGCCATTGCGCCAGCCGTATTCGCCGCCGCTGACGACATGGTTTACCCGTGTTGGGCGATACCATGAGGTATTGAAGTCATACTCCATGTCCGCGTCATAGGTGAAGAGTTCGCCATCGCGATTCACCCCGCCGTCGAAGATGTTGCGGAAGCCGCTGGCAAAGATCTCCATGTTCTTGCCCTCAGGATCCAGGCGGTAAATGATGCCGCCAGGAGCCATGACATGGCGATTGTGACCGCGACCATCGGGCATGCGTGGCAGGAGATGATCATCGCCCCAGAGCTTCGCCACGGGTGAACTGGCGGAGGTTCCCGCGATGGGGCCTTCTTTGAGCACCGCGTTGTTGCCCGTGATCAGGTAGAGACCTTTGCCATCCGGAGTTTTCAAAATCGCATGCACGCCGTGATCGCTGCCCGCCTCGAACTCGCGGAGCATTTCGACTTTATCCGGCATGTCATCGCCGTTGCTATCGGTGAGGCGATAGAGCCCGCTGGGGATCTTCTTTTCGTAATCGTTCACGCCAACATAAAGAGCCCCGAAGGCAAAGAGCATGCCGTTCACGCCCCGAATGTCGGTGGGCATCTTTTGCACCTCACTTGGTTGCAGTGGCTGACCCGCTGCGGGAGCAGGGAAGCGATAAAGCCCACCGTATTGATCGCTCGCATAGATGCGGCCTTGGTCATCGCTGCACAGGTTCACCCAAGAACCCTGTTCACCCCCGGGAACGCTGTAAAGCAGCTCCACCTTGAAGTCCGGCAGCGTCTTGATGTTCGAGATTGGCGTCGCCACATTGGCCCCGATCGCAGGTCCCACTGCATCCGGCCTTTTGGGTTTGTCCTTGCCCTTTCCTTTGGCTTTTGCCGGAGGTTCAGCCGCAGCCAGCGCGGAACAAAAGAGCACACAAAGAGAGGTGGCGAGGATCAGGGGTTTCATGGTTGGAAGGAAGGTCGCAGCAATCGCCGCCTCAGAGGAACGATCACCGCTGACTCGAACTCACAGCAAAAGGAGTGTCGGATTTGGCAATGGAGGTGGGGGATGGGAAAAGGGTTAAGGCTCAGAGGCTTTGAAGCTTGAAATCCTTCTCTTCCTTCTCCTCGAACTCGTCCTCGATTTATCCGCGTTGAGAGTTCTCAGGTCCGTCGAGAAGGAATAGGATCATCCACAGATTTCGCTGATGCCGCAGATTTCGGGTAAAAAGCTCAGAGGCTTTGAAGCCTGAAATCCTCCTCCTCGATTCATCGGCGTTGCTAGGTTCACTCGCCACCACACCCCAGTCATCGGCAACCCGCATGGGATTGTGTCGATTCTCGCCCGAAATCTGCGTTGCTGAACTTGCCAATCCTAGGCCGCCCCAGGGGGCGCAAGGCTCTGAGGGCGGAGCGCAAGGCAAAAACCCTGGGCATGCGGGGCAAAAAGGCTTGCGCGCAAGGCTCAGAGCCCGATCTGCCACTCAGGGCCGCATGGCATCCGCATTGAAACTCGGAACCTGGGTGAAAATCGAAATTACTTCTTGGCCTTGCCTTTGGATTTGGGGACTTTGGCTTCGATGATCTGGGCATCGGAGGGGATGGGGGAATTCTCGAAGTCAATGAGGCCGCCTTCGGGCAGTTCTTTGAGCATCACGTCTTTGATCTGCACGTTCATGGCGGGGCCACGATGAATCTGAAAGGCGAGCAGGCCCTCCAGGGAGCGTTTGGCGAGCTCGAAGTCGAGGAGATCGATGGTGACTTGGCCGTCGATCTTGTGAATGAGGTGATTTCCCTGGGCAATGATGGTGTATTCATGCCATTCGGCGATGTCTGCCTTCACGGGGTCATGCTCGGAGGCGAGCCAGCGTTTGGCCTCGGGGTCGATGACGACGCCCTGGCCGTTTTGGGCGATGATGCCGCGCCCGCGTTCTTCATAGACCATGGCATTGTTCAGCGTCGCGGGGTGGATGTCGCACTGATAACCGCCGACGGACCAGGGGCCGTTCTCGGGCAGTTCTTTGCTGCGGTATTGGATGCCGGTGTTGTTGCCGGTTTGTTTCACTTTCACCCGCAGTTCGAAGTTCTTTAAAACACCGCCGCGCCAGATGAGGAATTGATTGTAGCGGAGTTGTTCCGGGCCGGTGGTCTTGCCGGTGAGGCAGCCGTCTTCCACACTCCAGAGTTCAGGGTTGCCATCCCAGCCGGTGAGGTCCTTGCCATTGAAGAGAGATTTGAAACCCTCCTGCGCAGGGAGGTTGGAAGCGAGAAGGAGGGTGAGGAAGAGGAGGCGTTTCATGCGGGAGCGGAGGATAAACGCCTGCTTGGAATGAAAACTGCCAGCAAAAGCTGTGTCGGATCTGGCAGCGAGCGATTGGGGCACAAAAAAGCCCCTGGGCCAAGGCCGCGCGGGTGAAGTGGACTCCACCCGGGGACTGGCGTCAGGGGCCAACGATTCCCCAAAGGAACTCAGGGAATGAGCACGCTCAGGATGACCGAGGAAGGCAGGATGCCGGGGACACCGGGCACGAGGCTGTAACCGACGGTGGTGGTGGGAGTGGCGATGAGGCCCTGGATAGGTTCGGCCTTGGTTTTGCCTGGAGGAATGAAGGTGCCGGTGATGGCTCCGGTGGCGCGAGCGATGCTGATTTTCAGGGTGTTGATCTGCCCGCCTGCATCCACGACGCCGAGCCCTGCGGGAGTGAAGCGCACACGACTGGCCAAGCCTGCTGCGGCGATGTGGCCGCCCGCGATGCGAACCTCCACGCTATTGACGGCGTCGCCTCCGAAGGGAGACAGCGTGGTCGCTTTGGGCAGGTAGAGCTGAGTGGAAGCAAGGATCACACTGGTGAAGCCTGAAGGGTAAAGTGGCACAGGAGGTCTTCTCCAGTTGAACTGCCCGGTGAAGGCAGGAGCGGGGTTTTCAATATTGAACTGGCTGACATCGGTGAACAGTCTGCCGGTGAGGCTGCCGGCACCGGCGTACATGGGGAAATAGAGCAGTACTTCACCATCGGGGCCGATGTTGGCTGAGGCGGTGAGAGCGGTGCCGTCGGTCTTCTTGCCGGTGAGGGTCATTTTTCCTGCAGTGGTGACGAGACCGACGAGGAACCCCGTGCCTGCGGGTGTCGCTAAGGCTCCTTCGGTGATGCCTGCGGCAGGACTGAGGGCGATGTGATAGCGGCCTGCCAAATGATTGGCGGGCAGGGTGCTGGCGATGAAGAAAGGGGCATTGGCACGTAGTTGAACCTCATTGCCATTCACGTCAGCGAGGGTGCCTTCGACATAGGTGGCACCGATGTTGGAGCGCTCCAGGCTGAGATCGAGATAGAGCACGCGGCCATCATTGCGCACGGCGCTGATGCGGCTGAGGCCGTCTTTGTC
>JAIXVB010000613.1 GCA_027483245.1 Verrucomicrobiaceae bacterium
AGGGCGGGGTGTTGTTTTCAGCAAACAATCCGGTGGCGAGACCAACGGCGAGCAGAGGACTGAGGAGCGATGCTTTCATGGTGGGAGAATGAGTCGAGATCGGCGAGCGGCTTCTTTCAAGGGCCGTGCATGCAGCGAGAGCGCTTTTCGATACTTTCGGCACATGCACATCTCCCCATGACCGCCACCCCCCATCCGTGACGCATTGAAAAACGAACTGGCTTCTGACTCTGCCCAGCGGCGGTCTGCCTCCAGTGACACACCCTTCGATTCTGATGACCCTCTATTGCAAGCCTCTGCCTGTCTTGTCACAGGAAAGTAGAGGGCAAGAAGACGAGAAACACGAAAGCCCCTCACCCAAAGCACCTTCCTGCCAACCTCAGCGCGTGCGAAAGGCAAGCACCCCTCAGACCTCAAGCGAACCAACCCTAGCGAAGATACAAAACAAGAGTCCCCGCCCCCTCGTGGATGACTCCATCCTCTCCCCCGCAACTTGCACCATGCTCCACACCCAAGGCTTGACGAACACTAATCTTTTTGTAAGATCGACAACTCGAAATAAAAACGAACCCCTAAATCGCTTCCGAAACACCAAAGAGTCAATCACTTCGAAAAACAACAGTAACTGGGTTTGGCTCACCCATATTTTAGTGATCTAAACAACGTCCGACCAACTCTAAGTATTCACTCCGCAATCACTATGATACTACCTATTATGCAAGTCCTCGCAGGTATCGGCATTCATGCAGTCGATCGAGTTTTCAACCCGCGAACCAATACCTCATACGAACGTCGCGCGAGCTATTGCTCTAAGCGGAACTGCACCTGCGATCTTCCGAAGGTCTGTCTTGATCCCAAGTGCAATTGTGGGCGGACCAAGGCTTGTGCCAAGAAGGGCAGTTGCGATTGCGACTGGTTCAAGGTCTGCACTGATAAGAATTGTGGGTGCGACCGGCCGCTCTGTGTAAGCGAGTAGCATTCATTGAAGCTATTATACCATATTAATTAGCCATTAGTCACAACCAACGGCGAACAAAAGATGCAGCGAACGGTGACGGAGCATTTGTCGCGCTTTCAGTGGCATTTTCACTTTGTGGGCGATACTACGGCGGCGTTCGAACCTGGATGCAATTCGACGACGGCAATGTCTACTTTAAAAATCTCGCGGCCCCGATGAACGACTCAACCAAGAAGGCTGCACGGGAGTTGCTGGCTGATCCACTCAGCTCGGTCACTCGATCCGCTAAGAAGTCCATGTTTGTGTTCGCTTCCCTGTGCTGTCTAATCAGCTACACTGGAGTAGTGCCGGAGGAAGCAACCATTCTAGGCTTTAAGTTTCCAGGACTTACGCCCCTCTTGATACGCTGGGTTTTACTTCTTCTTTTCGTTCATAGCTATGTCTCTTTTCTTATTCACCTGGTCGCCGACTATCTCCAGCATCGGATACTAACTGATCGCTACAACCTTGCCGTTGCGTATGAAATTGATGAGGCTTGTTCAACGCCCACAAATGATGAGGATGAGTATTTTGAGAGTGAGTTTCGTGGCTTGACTGGCTACCGAGAGCAGAAGGTTCCCCCGATGGTCACGAAGGCGACTAATTTTGCCAGAGTCACCCTAGACTTCGGGTTCCCCGTAGTTTTTGGCTTCACCAGTCTGATTTATTTCTTCTACAAGCTACCATGATAACGACCAAATCCAACACGAGGGCGAACTTTCCCGGATACACGCAGTAGCTCGAAAGACATCTGTCGTGTCATCGATGCTTCCTGCTCGCCTGATCTTAAACATCGCCCAGAAACGAAGCATTTTACATTCACACCATGAAAACGCAGACAATACAACTCGTGCTATTAATTGGAAGTCTATTGCTTACTTCCGTCTCCCGTTCTCAGGAAAAGTTCCCTGAGATCAAAGTTTCAGGCTGCCCATGTTGTTGGGACGGTAAAGATTTTGCCAAAGCCATGAAGGGTATTCAGCTTTTTGATTTTGGCTCGGACGGCGAGGCTCAAGAGTGGGCGGAGAAGATATGCACTGCGTCAGGCCTACCAATGAACTTTTCCATTAGTGCCTCGAATGTTCCGAATGCCGTCGCTATGATGCAAGGTCGCAAGCGAGTCATTCTCTTTAATCCCAATTTTATGGCTAAGATGGACAACTCCAGCGGAACTAACTGGGGAAGTGTCAGCATTCTTGCTCATGAAATCGGACATCATTTGTCAGGCCACACTTTAGACGAGGGCGGAAGTCGTCCCCCAACAGAGCTCGAAGCAGATGTTTTCTCCGGATTCGTTTTGGGCAGACTTGGCGCTGAGCTGGATGAAGCTTGCGCTGCCATGAAAACAATGCCTGATGTTGGCAGTGCTACTCACCCTCCAAGCAGCGCACGGGTGGTAGCAATCACCAAGGGGTGGAAAAACGCACGAAATCAAGATAAGAAGCTTGGCACGATTGCTCAGACAAAGCCTGACGATGAGCCGATACCTCAACAGACCGTAAAAAGGCAGCCAGTAGAAAGAGACATTGGCTTAAATGGAGGTGGCCAACAGTTTCCGCAACCTCAGGTCCAGCAAGCTCCTCAGCCGTTGGCTCGTATTGTTTTGATGAACAACCCAAATGTATTAGTTCTTACCAGCTGCGGGCAAATTGTTGCGGTTGATCAGCTTGGGCAGGTTATGGGAATTTTTGGTATTCAGTCACCTCCAGCTATGGCAGGCATGGCATGGGACATTCAGACATCAACAGGGCGCATGGGAGTCAATCCGGCAGGACAGATCATCGCATCACCCGGTCTAGGTATGCCACCGGGTGTTGTGGGATATATCACTGGAGTTCAGTAGCGGTTATGTCGAAACAACAAGGTCAAACATAAAAGAGTGAAGGGCTTCGACAACGAGCCCGCCAATACCTCTCTGGTTCAACTAACCACAACCAACGATGCAACGGCCCTTGAGCAGGATGAGACCGGATGCACGGCGAGACTGGGTTCACGAAGTGATTTGCCTCCTCCTCTTTGCCCTGCTCGCGATTTATACGGCACACCTGATATACCATGACAGCCAGGTGGACAGCTCGACCTATTCGAACCGCTCTTTGGCGTTTCCAGCAGGTGGATTCTCCTTCGTGCTGACAAGCTATTTGGCAGTTCGTCTCGACTCGATTTCTGGCTTCATTCGCCTCTTGTTGATGCCCATCGCTTTCTTCGCGGGCTATTCGATGATTGGCTTGTTTCTCATCTTTCTGAATCAAGTGCTCTGACCTGACTCTCTTGAATGAAGAGCGTCAGCAAACAGCTCAAACAGCATCTGTTGTGTCATCGACGCCTCCCACAAGCCGTCGCAGTGCGTGGTAACGCTTTCAAAAACAAACTCACTTCTGACTCTGCCCGGCGGGGCGTGTGCCGGTGCCTTTTTGCTTCGTGAGGCTGTCGCCCAGTTCGG
Source organism: Verrucomicrobiaceae bacterium (assembly GCA_027483245.1). Lineage (GTDB taxonomy): Bacteria > Verrucomicrobiota > Verrucomicrobiia > Verrucomicrobiales > Verrucomicrobiaceae > Prosthecobacter. The sequence goes on from JAIXVB010000613.1 coordinate 3,441, forward strand.
AACGGATCTGTTTGGCATACCCTTGAAGGCGGGCGAGGACTTCGGGGTTGGTGTGCGCGAGGTTTTTGGACTCGCTGGGATCGGTGTAGAGATCGTAGAGCTCGGGTTCGGTGATTTTTGCCGCTTGGTATTTGACCGGTGTGCCGCCCGTGGCCCGTGGCTGATCTCCAAGGCTGCGGTAACTGTGCGGCAGGACGAGCTTCCATTGGCCATCGGCGGAGGTCACGGCCTGAAGTTCGTTCTGATGGTAATAGGAGGCGTAGAACTCGTGAGGGTTCTTCGCGCCGGCTTCTCCCGCCAGAAGGGGCCAGACGTTTTTGCCGTCGATCGCATGGTTCGGCAGTTCAGCACCGACCACAGCCGCCAAAGTGGGCAGGAGATCGATGGTCATGAGCATGGCATCGCTGGTGCGGCCAGCGGGGATCTTACCGGGCCAGCGCATGAGTCCAGTGACGCGAGTGCCACCTTCCCAGACGGTGCCTTTGCCCTCGCGCAAATCACCGGCGCTGCCCGCGTGATCGCCATAACTGAGCCAGGGGCCATTGTCGGAGGTGAAGATGACCCAGGTATTCTCCTTCAGCCCGTGCTTCTCCAGCGTGTCTAAAATCTGCCCCACCGAGTCATCGACCTCCAGCATGACATCGGCGTAGAGACCTTTGCCGGACTTACCCTTGAACTTATCGCTCACAAAGAGAGGCACGTGCACCATGCTGTGCGCCAGGTAGAGGAAGAAGGGCTTGGTTTTGTGCCTCTCGATGAAACTCACAGCGCGCGTGGTGTAATCCATGGTTAGGCGAGTCTGATCCTCTGGGGTTACCTCGGCATCGACGATGCGTTCATTTTCCAGCATGGGCAGCACGGGATAAGCGCCCTTTTTGGCTTCGGGATGAAAGGGCCACATGTCGTTCGAGTAGGGCAGGCCGTAGTATTCATCGAAGCCGTGCCGAGTGGGCAAAAAGGGTGGCAGATGACCGAGGTGCCATTTGCCCACGGCTGCGGTGGCGTAACCTTTTGGTCGCACCAATTCCGCCAGGGTCATTTCATCGGCATGCAGGCCGTGAGTCGATTTCGGCGAAAGTGCCCCGTGGATGCCGATGCGATTTGGGTAACAGCCGGTGAGGAGACCTGCCCGTGAGGCACTGCACACGGGCTGAGCCACGTGGAAGTTTGTGAACTTCGTGCCCTCTTGAGCCAAGCGGTCGATGTTCGGCGTCTGGTAAGCTTGCGCGCCAAAACAACTCACATCCGCGTAACCCATGTCATCCATAAAAATGACCACCACATTGGGCTGCTCAGCCGCAGAGAGGAGGGAGGCCGAGAGGAAAAGATAGAAATACAAACGCCGCATGGCCAGTCTCAACGAAGCCAGCGTCAGGAACCTCTCAGAAAGAAAAAGACCCGACATCACTGTCGGGTCTCTCTGAGGTGCGAGTGATCGCGGTGGGGCTTAGGCCTTGGCGATGCTGGTGATCTTGCCGTGCTCGCTGTCCACTTTCACGTCTTTGCCGACGAGCTTGTCAGCGTCTTCAGCGCCCTTGGAGGAAGGAGTCAGGGTCAGCTTGGCTTCTTTGCCGTCTTTGCCTTCGACCACGACCGACTTCGTCGCGGCGTCAAAGGACTTCAGCTTGCCTTCGTTGGTGACGACTTTGCCGCAGCCTGCGTAAGCAGAGCCGAGAGCGAGGGAAACGATAGCGAGAGTTGCGAATGCTTTTTTCATGTTTGTTTCAGGATGCTTGTTGGATGTAGGCAACCGTTAGCGTTGCTGTTCAGTAAACGATTGTTCATAAACTTCGTTTGCACACAAGACCAAAATTTTCATGAAGACCTGCCTGCGCCTCGCCATTGCCCTTTCGCTCCTCACCTCCGCCTGGGCGCATCCGGTGCCAGACATCCCTGTGCGGACCTACTTCACCCCCGAGGGCACCTGCACCCTCACGGTCGAGGTGGACCCGCGCTGCTTTGCCCCGGATCCGAACACGGCGGCCTCTCTGATGCAGCCGATTCTGCCGACGTTGAGTGCCGATCGTGTCACCGAGCTGAAAAGCCAGGCCCAGGCACTGGTGAAGAAATACGTCGAATTCCTCTTCGATCCGAGCGGCCCAGTGCAGCCGGAGTTTACCTTCGAGTTCACCGGCCATGACCGCGCACCTTTGAACAGCGAAGATGACATCGTCGTGCTGACCGGCACCTGGGAGACACGAGTGCCGAAGGACAGCACAGGCTGGCGCATCCGTGCGACCAAGGACACGCCCCTGGCTGTTGTCTTTCGCAACTACATCTCGGGCGTCGAACACCCGAAGTTCTCGGTGCTGTTTCCCGGTGAAACCAGCTTTCCTTTTGACCTCAAGGCACCCGCGCAACCGCTGCAGCACATCGTTTTCGGCTCCTGCCTGGATCAGGTTCAGCACCCGATGCTCGACCGCACACTCACCCTTCCGATGGATCTTTTCCTCTTCATGGGAGACAACATTTATGCCGACACCGAAGACATGGCGAAGATGCGCGCCAAGTACATCGCCCTGAATGAAAGCTCGTTTTTCCAGGGGTTGCGGAGCAAGACACCGATCCTCGCCACCTGGGATGATCACGACTTTGGCGTCAATGATGGCGGCGGGGATTACCCGAAGAAAAAGGAATCGCAGAAGGAGTTCTTGGATTGGCTGAACGAACCCAGTGGCTCTGCGCTGCGCAAACAAGAAGGCGTGTATCAGGCCCGCACCTTCGGCCCAGCTGGCAAACGCACTCAAGTGATCCTGCTGGACACCCGTTATTTTCGCAGCCCACTGAAGCGCGTGCCGAAAGAACAAGGCAGCAACGGAGGAACCTCCGTCCCGACCGATGATGTCACCACCACGATGCTGGGTGAGGCGCAATGGAACTGGCTGAGGAACGTGCTGAAAGAACCCGCCGAACTGCGCCTCATCGTCTCCAGCATCCAATTCGCCTCCGCCGCGTCCGGCAGTGAGAGCTGGGCCAATTTTCCCCACGAACAAAAACGCCTCGTCAAACTCATCGCCGAGACCCAGGCCAATGGGGCGCTTTTCCTCAGCGGTGACCGTCACTGGTGTGAGATGTCGGCCCTGACCCAAGACGTGCCTTACCCGCTCTACGATTTCACCGCCAGCTCCATGACCCAGATTCACAAACGCGGCACGCCGACACCGAATGCGAATCGTCATCTGCCCAAGACCTTTCATCAACCCAACGTCGGCACGCTCGACATCGACTGGGCAGCTGC
>JAIXVB010000545.1 GCA_027483245.1 Verrucomicrobiaceae bacterium
GGTGGTGGAGTGGTGGAGTGGTGGAGTGGTGGAGTGGTGGAGTGGTGGAGTGGTGGAGTGGTGGAGTGGTGGAGTGGTGGAGTGGTGGAGTGTGGAGTGTGGAGTGTGGGGGGCTGGAGAATTTCATGAACATCAAAGTGGGCGAGAAAGGTCCGGAAACGATTCATGCCGAGACAACGAGGCAGCGTCCTGGAGTGCTCCAGACCTCTGGAGCTTTCGCAGGCCGAGGGATACTCCAACGCGCTGGACGCCTGGTAGGCTTCTAGTCTAATTGTTGAGCCCTCACTCGTCATTGCTACGTCCGACCGCGCCATTGTTTCGTCCGACCGCCGCCGCGCAGCGCGCATCCGTAGGCTGGGTGTGTTTGGCGGGGAAAGGCTCGTCAACTCCGACAACGAACATCGCCAAACTACCCGGCTTCTTTGAATCCGCAGACACCCCAACACTCCCATTCTCCAAACGATCCAGCGGTTTGCGAAGGGGCGATAGCCTCAAGGACTCCCCCACCTCCAATCCGCCGGATCATTCGGCGAGGCATCTACTTCCAGCGAACGAAGCGTCACACGCCGAACACATCTGGCCTACGGAACCTTGCAACTCACCCCCAACCCGTGAACGCAGGCTGCCCTGCGACGACGCGTTTCCTCACAAGACGGAATCACGGCTGAGCTGGGGTGCAAAACGCTTCACTTCCGTCTGCGGCGCGCGAAGCCGAGGGTCAGTCCGAGGATGAGGAGGAGTCCACGGCTGGGTTCAGGCACGACGATGGCGATGTTGCCGGAGGTGGTGAAGCGGCTGACATCCCAGAAGTAACCGCTGCTGCTGATGTCGGGCAGATTAAAATCACTGGTGTCGTCGTCGGCACCGTTGCGCTGAAGGCCGGGATCGAAATTGCTGAAGTCGGTGGTGAGCAGGAGGCCCCAGTCGAGAAGATTGAAGATCTGGCCTGGCTGCGGCACGAGGCCGTTGCTGGTGACGGTGAGGCTTCCATTGAGCGTGAGTAAACTGCCGGTGCCGCCATTAAAAACGAGTCGGTCATGATCGCCGCTGCCCGTGACGCCATCGATGTAGGCTTGGTATTCGGGGCTTCCCTGGAGGGTGCCGCCAAAGGTCGGGTCGATGCTGAGTTGATTGGTGGCAGTGGTGAGTCCGAGGAGGATGCTGGAGCCACTGTCGATCTGGTAGGTGCCGGTGCTGGTCGGTGTGAAAGTCAGGGTGCCATTTCCGGTCGTGGTGCCCGTGGTGATGTCACCGGCCTGGAGGGTGGCTCCGCTCTGGAGCGTGAGTTGAGCGGTCTGGAGTGTGCCGCTGCCGGTGAGGTGCGTGCCGGTGCCGAGGGTCACGGGTCCGGTGCCACTGCTGCCTGCGCCGCCGATGCCGATTTGAAGCGCGCCCGTGTTGACCTGCATGGCGCCAGTGTGAGTGCCGGCATTGTTGAGCACGAGGCGTCCCGCACCGGTCTTGACGATGTTGCCAGTGCCTGTCAGGGGACTGGTGAGGGTGAGGTGATGGCTGGCATCGACCTCCAGGGTGGTGCCGATGCTGCCCACGGTGATGCCGCGATTGACGTCGTCAAAGGTAACACTGGCATAGGCCTGGAGGGCGCCTCCGTTGAGGAGCAGGTGGGCGGCATTGAAGGCGGCGGGATTGGTGCCGAGGTTGCGTTCATCATTGAGGCGCAGTTTACCGCCGGTCACGGTCGTGGTGCCTGTCGTGGAGCCTGCAGAGCCGGTCGCGAGGGTGTCGGTGTAGCTGGTGAACGTCACGGTTCCGGGGCCGTTGACCGTGTAGCTGACATCGTAGGAATCGACGCGGCGTTGAACGTGATTCAGGATGGTGTCGCCCGCACCGCTGAGGACGAGGTTGAGATCACCACTGCCACTGGCGCGGTGATACATGATCATGGTGTTAAAGGTGAGGTTACCCTGATTGATGATGTCGAAACGTCCGGTGGTGCCGCGGATGCGCAGCTGGGCGGTGCCGAGACGCTGAGTGCCGCCGCTGACTTCCAAGGCGTGGCCTTGAGCGTAAAGGACGCCGCTGGTGTTGTTGATGACGTGGTTTTTCTCGCCCGTAAAAAAGAGGTTACGCACGGATTTATCGCCATCGACACTGTGGGTGAGGTTGGCGGAGGCATCGCCGAAAAAGACGTCATCATTGCCGGTGGGAACGGTGCCGATTTCCCAGTTGCTGGCGGTGTTCCAGGAGGTGCCATCGGTGCCGGTCCAGGTGTGGTTGGTGGCGGTTTTTTGAATGGAAAGGCTGCCGGTGGTGAGGAGGTTGTCGGTGTTCCAGGTGTAGCCACTGGCGAGGGTGGTGGGCAGATTGTAGGTGAAGCTGCCGGTTGCTGTGGCGGAGCTGGCCTGGGTCCAGTCGATCAGCTGCCAAGTGCCCGTGCGCCACGGAGCATGGATGCCGCTGCTATCGGCCACCGTCACCACACCACCGAGGGCGATGCTGCTGGCGGTGGTCTTTAACAAGAGTCGATCTGAACTGCCTGAGGTGACACCATCTGAGCTGCCGAAGAGATCCCACTGCAAAGTGCCAGCAAGGGTGAGAGCGACTCCCTGGGCGCTGCCGAGACTGAGCTGGGAAGGACCGCTGGTGGTGCCGACAGGGCCTGCGCTGCCAGCGAGACTGCCGTGGGTGGTGCCGATGAGCAGGCGCGTGCCGCTGGCGATGGTGATGCTGCCGCCCTCGTTGGCGGTGACAAATCCGGTGCCGCCCAGACCGCCGCTGCCACTGGTGATGACATTGCCGGTGCCGGTGGCGGAGCCGCTGGTATTGGTCACCAGAAGGGTGCCTGCGTTGATGTTGGTATTGCCGTAGTAGAGGTTGCTGTTGGAGAGGGCCCAGGTGCCTGTGCCGTCTTTGATGAGCGTGAGATTGATGGGAGCTGTCGCGACGGCGATGGTGCCGCCAATGACTCCACTGACGACGCCATTGCCGACGCCAGTCAAATTCAGACTGGAGAAATGGCTGGCGGTGCTGCTGGCGGAGAGGACTCGTCCACTGAGGGTGAGGGTCTGGCCCGCGACGGTGTTGTCGATGCGACCGTTGCCACTGCCAGCGGTGGCGGTGCTGTTCAGGCGGATCTCTCGATTCGTGGAGCCGCCATTGGCCCCAGTGAACTCGATGCGTCCGACGGTGGTGCTGTTTTGACCGAAGCTGATGATGCTGCCTGCGCCCAACGGTGAGGCCACCCCCTGATTGCCGATGCTGGCGACGCGAAAAGCACCGTCCGCAGCGTTAACATTGCCTTCGAAGGTGTTGGTGTTGTTGAGCGTGACGACGGTGTTGTCCGTGCGACTGAGTCCGCCGACACCACTGATGATGCTGTTGATGATGATGGATTGTGATCCACGAAAGGTGAGCGTACCGGGAAGCTGCACGGGACCGTTCAGAGTGAGGCTACCGCTGCCTTGGCTGTAAAGCGTGCCGGAGGCGACAATCGTGCGGTCGGTGCTGGCGGCGGGGCCTGCGTATTTGGCATGAGCTCCACCATTGATGAACAGGGTATTGCCTGCGCCGATGGCGCTGTTGACCCCTGCATTGGCGATGCTGGTGAAGATCAGTGTGCCGTTGGTGACCGTGGTGTTGCCGGTGTAGCTGTTGTTGTTGTTGGTTAGGCTCCAAGCTCCGCGCTCGCCCGCAGCGCTGCCCGTGGAGGTCACCGAGAGACCGCCCGCAGCGCCGCCATTGGAGATGAGTCCGCTGACGATGTTGGCGGAGGTGTTGCCGGATCGATTTCCGGTGGTGCCGGTGAGGTTCAGCGTGATTCCTAAAGTGGTGACACCACCGCTGATGTCGCCCGCGAGGTTGAGTTTGTTTGGATTGGGGTCACTGGCGACGTTGGTCGCGTTGTTGGTGATCGTGTAGCTGCCTGCGGAGGTGTTGCTGGATGGTTCGATCACCAGCGGGGCATTGATCGTGGTGACGGTGAGGGTTCCTGGTGCTTGGGTGATGTTGCCGCCGCTGGTCAGTCGCAGGGTCGGGCCGGTGTTGGCGGTGCTTTCTCCCAGCGTGTAGAGACCGGCGGTATTGGTGCCATTGAAAAGCAGGGAGCCGATCGTGCGCCCGGCATCGATGCTGATCTGGGTCGCTCCGGTGTTGGAGCCAAAGGTCGCGATGTCGCTGTTGAGGATTGCCGAACCTGGGATGGTTCCACTGGTCCAGTTGGCGCTGTTTGACCAGAGTTGGCTGCCGATCTGACCGCTCAGCCAGCTGCCGTTGGCCGCAAAGGTGGACAGGGGAGCCAAGCACCCGAGGAGGGCGATGGCAGGCACGAAGAATCGGTAACCCACGGCGGTGGGCTTGGAGAATAAAGGCATGAGGGGGCTTCTTGTGGGGGGACAAGAATGTCGGATGAATGGGGGATCATCACGGCATTGGGCCATTTCAATCGGGGGTCGGAATGGGGGCGTCTTTGATACCTCTTTGAGTCTTCAGTTCAAAAAGAAAAAACCTTTACGCCGCTTGAATGACAAAGGAGAGCGCGACCCAAACGCGTGAAAACTCGCCGCGAAGTGACAGATCGCGTTTTTGCCAACTGAAGGCTGCGCTCTGCTGCGTCAATCTTGCGTTGAGCACGTTTTGCCATGCGTTCTGCTGATTAATCTGCTGTCAGAGCGGCGTTGGTATGCTTCGTTAACCTGACCAACCCCCATGGCTGACACCTCCTATTACATTCCTGGCGAACCGAGATCCTACACAGGCACTTGGATCGCGACGCTGCTTTTGATCGTGAGCTTTGTTTTCGGTCTGCTCGTCTTTCCGCCATTGTTTGAGTCACCTGAAGGCGAGGCCTCCAGTGGTATTCTGTTTATTGGGCGCTTTCACCCCATCTTGTTGCATCTGCCCGTGGGCGCGCTGGCGGTGCTGTGTTTCATGGAAATGGCCTGTCTGACCCGCAGTGGGGAAGAAAAGCTCGGTCCAGCGGCGCTTTTGACCCTGTGGATCGGCTCGGCAGGTTCTGTGTTGGCCGTGATCGCGGGCATCATGCTTTCTCGCGAGGGCGGTTATGAGGGAGGAAACTTCACGCTTCATCAAACGCTGGCGTTGGTCGGCACCGCCGGTGTTTTGGTCGCTCTTTGTGCACGTCTTTACGCCATGGGGCAGGGGAATGCGGACTTGCTGCATGCCTATCGGGCGATCTTTTTCCTCAGTTTCGGTATCATGGGCTTGGGCGCTCACTTCGGGGGCAACATGAGCCACGGGAACAAATTCCTGACCGAGCACGCACCGGAGCCGATGAAAAGCCAGATGGTCGGCATGGAGAAGTGGATGCTCAGCTTTGTGGAAAAACCCAAGGCCGCTCCGGCGGTGGTCGTGGAAAAGGCCCCCGAGCCCGCGCCTGCGGTGGTGACTCCCACGCCAGTCGTGACCACTGCGGTGGTGATGGATGCGACGCCTGCACCGACACCTGTTCCCGGCCCGACCTCCACACCGACGCCACCACCCGCACCTGCTGGCGCGGATGAGAAGCGGGTCTTTGAGCATGTCATCCTGCCGATCTTCGAGGCCAAGTGCAACAAGTGCCACAACGAGGACAAATCGAAAGGGGATCTGCGTTTGGATACCTTCGAAATGGCCCTTAAGGGCGGTGAAAATGGCAACAACATCGTCGCTGGAAAACCCGCTGATAGTTTGACCATGCAGCGCATCGACCTACCTGCCGATGACGATGAGCACATGCCGCCGGATGGCAAGGAACAGCTCACCCCTGCGGAGACGGCAGCCATTCGATTCTGGATTCAGTCCGGCGCCAGTGCTACTCAGACTGTCCGTGAAACTCAGTTTCCGGCTGACGCGCAGCCTGCTGTTGATGCCCTTTTGAAGAACTGAATCGTAATGTTGAGTCCCACCTGTCCAATCTCCATGATGAAACCTACCCTCATCCTCGCCCTCCTGGCACTCAGCCTGCAGGCGGCTGATCAACCTGCCATCGATCCTGCGATCAAGGCGGTGACAGATCAAGTCAATGCCACGGGTGCCTCCCTCATGCCGGTGGCTGCCGATGGCAAAGCGTATCGCTTCACCGCGCTGAATGTGGCCAAAGACTTCGCTGATGCGGGACTCCAACCCCTGTTGCCTCTCGCGGAAAAGATCGCCTCCCTGGATCTCGCACGCACCAAGGTCACCGATGCGGGTTTGAAGAACCTGGCCGGGTTCAAGAACCTGACCGAACTGCACCTGGAAAACACCGGCATCACTGATGCGGGCCTGGATCACCTGAAGGGGCTGACTTCGCTGGAATACCTGAACCTTTACAACACCAAGGTGACCGACGCGGGCATCCAGAAACTGACCAGCCTCACCAAACTCAAAGCGCTCTACCTCTGGCAAACCGGCGTGACGAAAGCGGGAATCGCCCAACTCAAAGGCAAGCTGCCGGCCGCTCAGGTCAACATGGGCTGGACCGCTGAAGATGACGCCAAGCCAGTGGCCATCGTCGCTGCAGCTGCACCTGCAGCCGTTCCTGCATCTGCTGCGAAACCTGCGGCGACCCCAGCAAAACCAACCGAGGCCCCTGCGAAACCTGCCGCTGCGGGTGGCAAGCTCGATGCTGCGATCGCTGCCCAAGCCATCGTCTATAAAGACATCATCGCTCCGATCATGCAGGCCAAATGCGTGAGCTGCCACGGTGCGGAGAAAAAGAAGGGCAAGCTGCAACTGCACGAGTTCGCCGCGATCATGAAGGGCGGCGGCGAAGGCGATGTGAATGTGATTCCAGGCAAGCCGGATGACAGTCTGATGCTGATTCGTGCCAAATTGCCCGAAGATGACGATGAGCACATGCCACCGAGCGATGAACCTCAGCTCACCAAGGAAGAAATGGCGCTGCTGCGCTGGTGGATCGCCAGTGGGGCCTCCGAGTCAGCCACTGTGGCTGCGGCCAAACCCACGCCTGAAGTCGAAGGCGCACTGGCAGCACTGTTGAGCAAAGGGTTGCCCAAAGCCGACGCCAAAGTCGCTGCCAAGGACGAGAAACCGAAAGTCCAACCTCTCACCGACGCAGAAAAGAAACAGATCGCCGAGATCAGCACCAAGATCGCCGCACTCAATGCTAGCCTGATGCCCCTCGCGCAGGACACCGAGCTACTGCGCCTCAGTGTGATCAATGCCACCGACAAGTTCGGCGACAAAGAGCTCGCTCTCCTGGCCCCGATCGCCAAGCACCTCGTCTGGGTCGATCTAGCCCGCAGTCAGATCACGGATGCCTCGGCGGAGACCTTGGTTCAATTCGTGAACCTGCAACGTCTGCACCTGGAAAACACCAAGGTGACGGATGCCGGATTGGCGAAACTGGGGGCTCTGCAAAAACTGGAATACCTCAACCTCTACGGCACCAAAACCACGGATGCTGGCCTTGCCAAGCTGAACACGGCGAAAGGTTTGAAGAAGCTGTTCGTCTGGCAGACAGGCGTCACTCAAGCTGGAGCCAAAGCTCTCGAAGGCCAGGTCCCAGGACTGGTCGTCAATGTCGGGCTCAGTGAGGCTGAGATCGCTAAACTCACCGCTCCGCCGCCCACACCGCCACCTGCAGCTGTGCCTGCCAAGAAGGAAGAACCGAAAAAGGCGGATGCCAAACCAGCGGTTCCGACCACTCCCGCCAAAGCAGCTCCGACGCCCGCGCCGACTCCGGCACCAGCCCCGGCTGTCAAACCAGCTCCAGCCAAACCTGCTGAGGCTCCACCCGCGTCGAAACCTGCAGAAGCCAAGCCTGCCGCGGCTGCTCCCAAGGTGAATTGAATGAGTCGGGCCTCATTGGCCCTGCGCTCATGATTTCCAACGCTAGCCATTGTCACCCTAATCAGGGCGACGTTCGTTCGTCTTCTAGATACCCCTTCATGACAATTCTCTCGTCATTCCCTCTCAGTCCTCGACTCTTTCAGCTGCGCCCGTTTCTGCTGACCTTGCCTTTTCTGGTTAGCGCCTGCAATCGGCTCGAGGAAAGTGAGCCCATCACGGAAACGCGTGAGCTTTCCAGCTATGCTCGGAAACAAGTCGTGGACATTTCCAGTGCGGTGCGTTTTTACGACAATCAAGAACCGGAAACGAATGCCGACGAATCGCGTGAGCATCCTCTGCTCTGGGTGACGCCCGAGGGCTGGAAAGAAAAACCGGTGAGCCAGATGCGCCTGATCGACTTCACCTTTGGGCCGAACGACGAGGGGGAATGTTACCTCTCCGCGCTGCCAGGTCCTGCGGGTGGACTTGCGGCCAACATCAATCGCTGGCGCAGTCAGATCGGCGCAGCTGCGCTGACGGAGGAAGAGATCGACAAGTTACCGCGCAAAAACTTCCTCGGTGGCCCCGCGCATTTTGTCAGTGTGGACGGTGACTTCAAAGGCATGGGAGATGCAGCTTCGGCCAAATCCGGGTATCGGCTTCTCGGCCTGATTCATCAGGCGCAGGAACTCACGCTGTTCATCAAGATGACCGGCCCCAAGGAATTGGTGGAGCAAAACGCCGCCGCTTTTGAAGCCTTTTGTCAGTCCGTCCAATTTCGCAAAAAGGCTGAGAAGATTCCCTCTCACTGATCCCACCGAGTTCGTTTTCACCGCCTCTTCCCATCGTGTCTGCCCCCACCTCATTTCCTGCACGCGTTTTTGCTTTTCTCAGCTCCTTTGGTCTCGCGACCTTTGTGCTGACGATGCTGCTGATCCTCACCTTCCTCGGCACCCTCGAACAGGCAGAATACGGCCTCGTGGCCAGCCAGGCCCGCTACTTTGAATCGGTGTTTGTCGATCGCATCGACATCGGTGCCTGCTGGCGTGCGCTGGCGCTCGATGCGTATTGGGACATCGGCAATGTGGTCTTGCCGGTGAACATCCTGCCTGGGGGTTACACGCTGATGGGCATTCTGTTCGTGAACATGTTTGTCGGGGGCCTCATTCGCATCCGCAAATCTCCACGCACCATCGGGGTGGTCATCTCACACTTCGCCATTCTCTTCATGATCGCGGCAGGCGCGGTGACTTACCATTTCGCCAAAGAAGGCATCTTGAACCTCGCCGAAGGTCAGACGCACGATGAATTTCAGAGCTTTCACGAGCGTGTGATCGAGATCGAAAAGGTGGTGCCTGAAGGCCAAAAGCGCACGGCTTTAGTCATCGATCAGCGTTTCTTCACGGATCTCTCGAATAGCACCGACCATGGCAAAGCACGCACCTTCACCCATGAAAGCCTGCCCTTTGATCTGGTGATCACCAATTGGAAACAACACGCTGAACCCAAGCGTGACAGTTCAGGCACTCGCGGGGATGCAGTTGATGGTTATTTCATTCAGGAACTCTCCAAGCTGGATCCCAAAAACGGTCAACTGCAGGCCGATGAAGCGCTTTCACAGGCCTGCGTCGCTGTGGTCAAAGATAAAAAAACCGGTGCTGAACAGCGTGGCATCCTGTGGGAGTTTGCCGCCGCTCCTTGGACCGCAACGGTGGGGGCCGATAAGTATCTGATCAACATCGGTCGCCGCAGTTACCGGCTGCCCTTTGCCATTCGGCTGGATCATACGGAGCAGGAAAAGCACCCTGGCACCGAGCGTGCGCGACGCTTCACGAGTAAGGTCACCAAACTGCATGGCGAGCGTGAAGAAAAGCGTGTCGTCACCATGAATGAGCCCGTGCGTGGGGAAGGTTACGCGATCTTCCAATCCAGCTTTGACGATGGATCGAGCAGTGGCAGCAGCGTCAAGCGCTCGGGTTTCCAAGTCGTGGAAAATCCCTCGGATCACTGGCCGCTCATCTCCTGCATCATCGTTGCCATCGGGCTGCTCATCCACTTCGTCATGATGCTGGCTCGCGCCATGAAATGGAATCCTTGGATCGCCGTCAGCAGCACCTTGTTTGTGGTCACTGCCGGTTTTGTTCTCGCTTACTGGAAGCTCTAAATCCTTCGCTCTGCCCTCTCATGTCACGCTTCTCTCTGCTTCTGTTTTCCTTGCTGCTGGCCATCGCTTCGCTCACTCGCGGAGCAGAACTGCCATCACTGGATCTCTTTCGGGATCCTGAGATCACTCGGATTTTTGAATCGTTACCGGTTCAAGAATCAGGGCGCATCAAACCGCTGCAAAAACTCGCCAACACTCGTTTATTAGGTTTCCGCGCAAGGCAGAGCGTTTGGTTGACGGAGGATGGGGAGATGGGGGGCAAACCTTTGACGGATCCAGCGACACAAAAGCCCATCGTCAAGGAAGGTGGCAAGCCCGTGAAGCTCTCGGGGGTGCAGTGGCTCTTGATGAGCTGGTTCCGCCCGGACATTGCCAAAACGGTGCCGCTATTCAAAGTGGATAACTCTTCGGCCATTGCGGAACTCGGTCTGCCAACACGTGGCAAGCGTGACCAATACACTTACCAAGAGATCGAGCCTGCCCGGCAAGTGCTCATGGAAAAGATGACCGACTATCGAAAGATTCCGACCAAGGAGCAGACGCCTGAGCAGCGCATGATTGTCCAACTGGCGGCCGGATTCCTCGATTACGAAATGATCATGGGCCACTTTGATTTCATCCGTTCGCCCGTGGGGACGCATGAAAAGGAACTGCCCGCTGAGATTGAGCGCCCAGTTCGTCTCTCCAAGAGTTTGAATGCGTTCGCGACCGCCATCAACAGCGGGCCTCCCATGCTGTTGCCTTGGTTTCGCGATTTCGGCAAAGCGGCCCTGGGTGCGATGATGAGTGGCAATCCAGAGGCTCAATTGCGTCTTTTTCCAGCCTCGGATAAAGCCGATGAAGTCTGGTCAGGTCCAGGCGATTTGATTTTCAGCACGGTCAATGGCAGCGCCAAACCCACTGAAGAACATCTGCAATGGTTGGCCGCTTATGAAGAGCTGTTTTTGGCCTTGCCGGATGCTGCCAAATTCAAAGCCACGGCGCAGTCTTTACTCACCAAGATCCAAGCCGCTGCAGCGGCTCGTGGGGAAGGTCAGTTTGTCGCGCTCGAGCTGCATTCCATCAAAGCGGACTACTTCCATTATGCGCAGTGGCTCTTCCTCGTGGGGTTTATCTTTGTGGCCCTGACCTGGATCGCTCCGGGTTCCAAGATCGACAAGGTTTCGAAGATGGGGGCCTGGACCTTTCTGGGAATCGCCACGGTGCTCTCCGTGGTGGGCGTGGTCATTCGCTGTCTCATCATGCAGCGTCCTCCGATCACCACGCTATATGAGACGATCCTGTTCATCGGGGCTTCCTGCGCCCTCTTTGGTTTGATCGCTGAGTGGATGACCAAACGGGGCCTCGGCCTTCTCATTGCTGCACTGTCTGGGTCCGCCTGCATGTTCCTTTCCATTCAGTTTGATACGGCGGAAGCCACCGACAACCTCCAGCAGCTCCAGGCTGTGCTCATCACGAATTTCTGGCTGTCCACGCATGTTCCCATCATCAATCTCGGTTATGCCGCATGCATGGTCGCGGCTTTGATCTCGATGATCTACTTCATTCAGCGCATGGTCGGCGTTCTCGTTGGGGGCAGCGATGATGCACGTTTTCTCACCCGCATTGCCTATGGTTTCATCGGCGCAGGATTGCTGCTGTCACTCGTGGGCACGGTTCTCGGCGGCATCTGGGCCAATTACAGTTGGGGTCGTTTCTGGGGGTGGGATCCCAAAGAAAACGGAGCCCTCATGATTGTGCTCATGTGTCTGGTCATCCTTCACGCTCGCATGGGCGGTTACATCCGTGAGATCGGTTTGCATTGCTGCAATCTGATCCTGGGTTGCATCGTCATCTTCTCCTGGTTCGGCGTGAATCAGCTCGGCGTTGGCTTGCACGCCTATGGGTTCACCGATGGCACCTGGCCAAAGATTTACAGCTTCTGGGGCAGTCAGATGTTGCTGCTTTGTTACGGCCTGATTCTCTCGTTCAAGGAGCGGTCGAAAAAGAAAACCGTGATGGCTTGATCAAAGTCTCTCGGGACAGTTTCTGCACCGTCATCGCAGCCTTTGAGTTGCCAATTCAGCGTTGAATTGGAGTTCCGTTTTTTGCTCACCCCTGCGCAGGTGCAGCAGGTTGATTTGATCTTTGAATAGATCGCAGAAAACCGTGTGCTGAAGCGTGAAGTTCGCCATCGGTGCCGATGCCGACATTTCAAAAAAAAGCGTCACGGCCGGATCGTCTGTTTTTTCGGTTTCCACCTCGCGGCCGACCCAATGAAGTGCCGTCTTTTGGCCCAAGGCATCACTCAGAACAAAGTGCTGGCTCAGGTAGCTGAGCAGGTGTTCATCGAATTCAGCGGCGGGTGTTTTGTCGATGGACAGTAGCTTTTCAGAGTGTCGCATCAGAGCCAGTTCGAGGTCATTGATGAACACCGTGAGGCTGACTTCGAGCTTTTGAGCCTTGGCATTGTAGTCAGCTTCAGCGGTGGATTGATGAAGCGTGTGTGCTTGAAGGCACGAGGCCACCCAGACGAGGCAGAGGGTGGTCAGCGTTTTCATGGACAGAGCGCGCACTATTTTTTGGATTTCTTCTCCGCGTCACTCTCGGCGTCCTCTTTCTTGGCTGGTTTGGTGAGCTCACGCATGGGATTGGGGGCTTTGTCGTCTTTGAAGAGCTGGAATTTGCTTTTCACGAGGCGTCGCGGCCAGAAGTTGTTTTCGACATCGGTGTCCACGAGTTCTTGGCGGGGATCGAAGGTGACAGATTTTAACTCTTTGGCCGTGAGCAGCAGCTTCGAGGCTTTCTCCGTGTTGAAACGCCAAATCTCAGCGGGCAATTTGAGTTCCTCGCTACTGCCATCGGTGTAATCGATTTTCAAAATCAACGGGGTGAGCAGGCCTCCGACATTGCTGAATTCGAGGACGTAAAAGTTGCGCTTGGTTTGGAGGAGAGCGGGATCGATTTTTTCCTCTTTGAGTTCCTTGATCAGGGCTTCGAACTTCTTTTTCTCGCTGGGCAGCGCGGTGCCTTCATCATAGCTGTCGTAGAAGTCCTTCAGCTCAGGGAAGCGATCCACGCGTTTGGGTATCGAGTAGTTGCGTTCTCGGGTGAGTGTTTGCGGCAGCTCTTCTTTCTCCTGTTTTTTCTTCGGCTTCTCAATCACTGGATCGCGGCTATCGAGTTGCAGCCATTTGACTTCATCGATCGAGACATCGACGTGATCGACGCTGTAGAACCAACCCCGCCAGAACCAGTCGAGATCGACACCGCTGGCATCTTCCATCGTGCGGAAGAAATCGGAAGGCGTGGGTCGTTTGAACATCCAACGGCGCGAGTAGATTTTGAAAGCATGATCAAAGGCTTCACGCCCGAGAATGTGCTCACGCAAAATGTTGAGAGCGACGGTTGGTTGACCGTAGGCATTGGGTCCGAGATCGGCGATGGATTCAGAATTTGTCATCACTGGCACACGATCCGTCAGTCGCATGTAGTCGATCATGCCCCGCTCATTGCGGCGGTGTTGCCAATCGTTTTCCCATTCCTCTTCGGTCAGGTATTCGACAAAGGAATTGAGGCCTTCATCCATCCAGGTCCACTGGCGCTCATCGCTGTTGACGATCATCGGGAAATAGTTGTGGCCCACCTCATGAATCACCACGCCGATGAGCGCATACTTGGTCTTTTCGGGATACGTGCCGTCTTTTTCGGGGCGAGGACCGTTGAAGCAAATCATTGGGTATTCCATGCCACCCACGGGTCCATTCACCGACCAGGCCACGGGATAGGGATAACCAAAGGTATAACGTGAATAGACCTGAATGGTGTGGGCGATGGCATGGGTCGAATACTTGTCCCACAAGGGCATGCCTTCTTTTGGATAAAGTGACATGGCCATCACGGGCGGGCGAAACATGCGGTCGGCGATGCCCCCTTTCCGTTCAGGGTTTGGTGGAAACGTGGCGCCTTCGACCGCCATGGCATCCCAGATGAATTTGCGAGAGGAGGCGAAAGCAAAGTCACGCACGTTGTCGGCTTGAAAAACCCAGGTCTTCTTGCCCTTCGGTTTACCCTTTTCCGCAGCCTTGGCTTCCTCCGGGGTGACGATGAACATCGGCTTCTGGGTCTCGGCCTGCGCTTTTTGCAGGCGCTCACGTTGCGTGTCGGTCAGAACTTGGTCGGCATTCTGCAAAGCGCCCGTGGCTGCGACGAGGTGATCGTCGGGGACTGTCAGGCGCACGGTGTAGTTGCCAAATTCCAGGGTGAACTCACCCGTGCCGAGGAACTGTTTGTTGATCCAGCCCGCGTAGTCGGTGTAGGCGGCCATGCGCGGGAACCATTGAGCGATGGTGTAGATGCAGTTGCCGTCTTCCTTGAAGAACTCATAGCCTGTCCGGGCGTTCATGTGCTCGCAGTCATTGATCGGGTAGCTCCAGGAGATTTTGAAAACAAAGTCTCCCCCTGCGGCCAGAGGTTCGGGCAGATCCAGTCGCAGCATGGTCTTGACGACTGCATGCGCCAGGGGATTGCCTTGCGCGTCGGTGAGCTTGCCGATCTTCATTTCACCGTCGTAGGTCTCGTAGGTGAGCATGCGATCCAGTGCGCTGTAGCTGATCTTGTTTGGATCAATCCCGCGTTTGGTGTTCGGTGTCAGTCGCGAGTCGGCATTGTGCGAGAGATAGTTTTGATCGAGTTGCACCCAGAGATAGGACAAAGGATCGGGCGAGAGATTGTGATAGGTCACCGTGGCCTCGGCACTGATCGTGCGCTTCACATCATCAAGCTCCACGTTGATGTCGTAGTCAGCGCGGTTCTGCCAATAATCCTTTCCAGGAGCCCCCGACGCAAGGCGCTGCGCGGAGGGGGTGGGCACCGTGGGGTCGAGTTGCTGAAACTTGCTGACGGGAGCGCCGGATTCAGCGGCCGCAAGAGCGACACCCAAGGAAAGGAAGATAAAGGAGCGTATCATCGCCCTGCATCATTCCGAAGTGCTGCCTTTTGGCAAGCTCAGGCTGGAGCGTGTGGTGAACTCGCAGCGCGCTCTGAGTTTTCCGAGGTCTGTGAGGGGCTTCTGTGCTTGGGGATGTAGTTTGGCCTGCGAAAGCTCCAGAGGTCTGGAGCACTCCAGAACGCTTCGCGTCAGTTCAGGAGGAGGAGCAAAGCGCGGCAGCGTTTTGGAGTGCGCTGGGCCTCTAGCGCTTTGGGGGGCTGACGGACGGTGAAAAGCTTCCGTGCTCGGGTTGGGCGAACGGCCTGTGAGAGTTCTTGAGCGAGGTGTCTTTTGGTCTGCGAGAGCTCTTGAGCGATGGGTATCCCTTGGCCTGCGAAAGCTCCAGAGGTCTGGAGCACTCCAGAACGCTTCGCTTCATTTCGGGTGGGAGGAGCAAAGCGCGCGGCAGCGTTTTGGAGTGCGCTGGGCCTCCAGCGCTTTGGGGGGCTCTCGGCCTTTAAGCGGCGTTGAGACGTCCGACCGAGCCATTGCTTCGTCCGACCGTCTCATTGCGATGCCCGACCGCGCCATTGTAAGCCCAAGCCTTGTTGCATCTTGCATCCAAGAAGGGCTCTTCATTTGTGATTCTTGCCTTTGAATCCTGGCTTGTGACGTCGCATGATTCCGAGACTCTGATGGATCCTGCGACGGATTCGTTGGATCCTTGCCACGGCTGCAAACCATGACGTCTCCTTCCTCATCGACTGGCCAGTCTGCACGCTTCCAAACGACGCGTTGGACGCTCATGGGGGCAGCGGGTGATTCGTCACAGCGCGATGCGGCTTGGGAGCATCTGTGCCGCACATATTGGTATCCCGTCTATGCCTTCATTCGGCGTCGGGGAGATTCGCCGGAGGACGCGAGCGATCTGACCCAGGCGTTTTTTGCGAAGTTGATCGAGCAAGATTGGCTGGCGCAGGTGGAGCGGCGTGAAGCGCGATTCAGCACCTTGCTGATCACGATTCTGAAGAACTTCCTCATCAAACAGCATCGGCATGAATGGGCACAGAAACGTGGTGGCGGTGAATCGCCGGTGCCTTTGGATTTGGCGCAGGCGGAGCGCTGGTTCGGTCAGGAACCGGCGACCCTGGACACCCCGGAGACGCATTTTGAAAAACGCTGGGCGCTTGCCGTGATGGATGCGGCCTTGTCTCGACTCCGTGAGGAATGCGAGAGCACGGGCAAAGCCAAACTCTTTGCCACGCTGAGCTGTTATTTA
This sequence comes from Verrucomicrobiaceae bacterium, assembly GCA_027483245.1. GTDB lineage: Bacteria > Verrucomicrobiota > Verrucomicrobiia > Verrucomicrobiales > Verrucomicrobiaceae > Prosthecobacter. The sequence continues at coordinate 16,084 of JAIXVB010000545.1, forward strand.
TCACGCGAGCCTGCGCCGGGGGATTATGAAGCTGCGGCGCTGGCCTTGGGACTCAATTCGCGGAGCGTTGCCGTGGCGGTGCATCGTCTGCGGGCGGACTTCCGCGCGATGGTTCACGAAGAGGTGTCCGCAGGGCTGCGCGATGTTGCGGTGGTCAAAGAAGAAATGCGTGCTCTGGCGGCGGTGCTGGGGGCGTGAGATCAGAGTTTGCGCAGCCGATAGAACTTCCGCTGCCCAGTGATGGGTTCGCTCCAGTGGTTGTCCTGAGGTTGAGGCGAAACGGGATACCAGGTGGTCAAATCAGGGCTGTATTCGAGGATGTAACCCACCAGGCCATCGGGCCACGCGAGCGTGATGTTGCCCGCTTGAGCTGAGGCCACTGCGATGTCGGCTTCAGGTGTGGAGCCACCGGGAGGTCGGCTGCCAGCGTCCAGCGGATCGCTGCCATAATTTTGCTCCGTCAACGCGTTGAAGCCATCGCCATCCGTATCGCTGTTGGGATCGGTGATGCCAAAGGCGCGTTCCCAGGCATCGCTGAGGCCGTTGTTATTGGCATCAATCGCGGCCGCAGGGTTGGCAGGGGGCAGTGCTGCAAAGGTGTAGGCCGCGGTCACGATGGGGGAACGCATGCCGGAGCCAGGATCGGTAGCGTAAGCGCTGAGACTGCCATCGCTGCGAAGTTCGGGAGGTTCACTGGCATCGTAAAGAGTCCAGGTGTCCGTGCCTGAGATTCGGTAATGCAGCGTGCTGCCAGCGACCGTGCTGCGAAGCGTGATGGGGAAGACTTCATCTGCATCCAGGGCCGCATAGGCCCCCGGTGTGGGCTGAAATGTCACGCTGGGGCGCTGCAAACCCGCGACTGGACCAAAGCCGGCCACACTGGCTTCAGGAAGCAGTTGATTGCCGATGGGCACACCACCGGCTGCGTTGACGATGATGGTTTGAACCGCACCGAGCCCCTGGGTGATACCGCCATCGCTCTCGCCGATGGTGAGCAGATCGGTGAGCGTGGTCCAGTCGAGTTGGCTCTGACTGGCGGTGAGGATGGCTTGGTTGGTGAGGAATGGATCTTGATTGAAGATGAAGATGTTGGGGTTCGCCGCACGGGGGCGCAGTGCGGGCAACGAGCCGGAGGCAATCACGCTGGGGAGTTGTCCTGGGGCGGGTTGGGCGTAGCGTTTCCAGGATTTCACTCGTCCTCCGGGGCCACTGAGCAACAGGAAGTCATCTCCCAGCGAGACGAGTCCGGCGAAGCTTTCACCGACAGGCATGTAGAGCACGGTCAGTTCGTCGCCGATGGCGAGAGGGGTATCGAGGAATCGATACAACCGCACGGAATCGGGTGTCGAAACGAATCGGATCGCGACCAGGCATTGCAGGGCAGGATAGGCAGGATCGACAAAGGGCACGGCATCGAGACTGAGGACCTGTTCCGGCAGGAGATGACCGGTGACCAATGCCACACCGCTTGGCACGGTGAAGCCGGGAGAATCCGTGGCGCTTGCCATGCGATGCTGCTCTAGCGTGACATCGTCTTTGGCGATGTTGAAGAGTTCTTGCGGGCCGGCGGTCCAGTGCAGACCTGCGGGATGAGGCCCTGAGATATCGAGACTGCCTGGCAGCGAGCCCGCACGGCTCAGTCGATCCACTCGCAGTAGATTGCCACGCACGCTCACCAGCACAGGCAGACCGGTGGCGGCGCTGAGCGGAATGAACTGTGGAGTCGTGGGCAGACCTGGAGCTGCCAGGGTAAATAAAGGAATGCCGGTTTCCGTCATGGCTGCCATCTCCTCAGGATCGGGTGCAATGCCGAGGCTGGAGAGCGTGACGATGTCTTCGACCACCGCCGCTGCGGCATGACCGGTGGAAAGCCGGAACAAAGTCTTTGGGCCGATGACTGGACTCCTGAGGGTTTGCGGACTTTCGCCCACGGTCACTCGCTGAACCGCATTCCAGTCGGAGGAACTCACCACGATCTGATCCACAGCGCCTTGGCGTAAAGTTGTGAGGCCTGTGATGGCCGACATGCCGGTGGGTTGTTCGATCCACTGAAGCTCACCTCCTGATTGCAGGCCGATGCGAGCCAGACCGCTGGCCTTGTCCACAACGAGCAGATCGGTGCCATCCGAGGTTGTTTGAAAGCGACCGGTGGTGATGAATTCGAGCGGTGTCTCAGTGATCCAATCGGGTGAAGTGGCCGCGCAGAGAGGCTGTGCCAGCAGGAAGATAAAAGGCAGGGCATGTTTCATGGCGTGCAGCAGTTCAGTTTGGGCCGTAGAAGCCTGCGTCGATGGTTTGAGTGATCTCGCCGTCTGCCCCGAAGCAGACGAGGTAGTAATGATAACGCGCGCTCTCGACGA
>JAIXVB010000614.1 GCA_027483245.1 Verrucomicrobiaceae bacterium
ACTCCAAGCGCGGGTCGAAAGACCCGCGCTTTTTTGTGGGTGCAGAGGTCAGCTGTCCCTGAAACCAACAATCCTTCTCCTTCTCTTACTCGTCCTCGAATCTCCCGCCAAGAGAGCTCGCACGGCTTCAGAGAGTGAAGGCGTCCTAAAGGTCCTAGAGGGCCTATCCGTCCTATTTTTCTGGAAAAGGACCGTGCCCTCTACCCCCAGACCACAGACTCGAAAGCCGATGCTACAGCTATGGGAGAAACCGTCCCGCCTGTCCTACTCGCCTCCTGCTGAGCACCTGAATCAAAATGGATTCACGACTTTTTTAAATTCCTATTGGACAAGAGTGAATAAGAGTTTATAAAATCCTACTCACCAAGTGTGAGTATAGGCGTAGCGAGGTCACAAGACCAGTGCGCATGGGCTGATCCGGAACACGGAAAGCGTTTCAAACTCCCATCACACCACCCCAACAGCGCCCTGATCTAAAGTTCGGAAGGGGGGCTCAAGCCACGGCGCATGGCGCCCTGTCATTGAATGAAAACACCCTTTTTTACTCGGCCTTTGATTCTGATTTTAGGCCTTGGACTCTCCACTCGCTCTCAAGCTGTCGATGTGATCAAAACATGGACTGGCTCCGCCAATCAGGCGCTTAACAACGTCTCGAATTGGGTTGGTGGCACACGCCCGACTTTCCCTGCTGATGCGAATACGGATGCCCTGCTTTTCACGGGCAGCGGGACGGGAGTCATCAATACGAACGTGGATGCCACGGCGAAGAGCATCACGATCAGTGGTCCGCTGTCTTATCGTTTTCAGGGAGCGAGTCCTCTTCGTTTGGGCGACACCACAACGGGAACCGTGCAACCGAACACAGGTTTCTTCATCAATAACTCCGCCGCAAATTTGGAGATCACAACGACCGGAGGATTGTTCTTTTCCTTTGGCCAACTGAATGCTGCGACCAACACGATTTCGGTGGGTGCAAACACACCGATTGATATTGGCAATGGAGCAGCGACTGTTGGCCGTAATCTGACGATCACCGGAGGTTCAACGGTAACTTTGAGTGCGCCGATCACGGGCTTGGGAAATCAACTGAGTGCAGGCGGTCACTTGATCAAGGATGGTTCTAACACCTTGTTACTCAATGGAAATAGTGCTGCCTGGGATGGGAGAGTTTTCATCAACAGTGGAGTGGTTCGCATCAATCGCGGCACGTCGCTGGGATCTGCGGTGGGTGACACCACGATCGCTGGAGCCGACTCAACGGCACGGCTTGAACTGACGAATAGCATCGCTCTGGACGAGCGGCTGATCATTGCAAGCCGGACAGATCCTCTGGCGACTGTGCTGGTCAATGTGTCCGGAAACAACATCATCAGCACGCCACTTTTGATCAACACTGGCGGCACAGAAATTTCGCTGAACTCCACAGCAGGCACGCTGACACTCGGCAGTGACTTGGACTATGGCACCCAGACGGCATCCGCGACACTGCATCTCACGGGCGATGGCGATGGATCCATCCTGGGGGCTGTCGGAGCGGGTGGTGATCCGCTTTCCATTCGCAAAGTTGGTTTGGGTGTCTGGACCTTGAGTGGAGCCAATGCGTTCACGGGATCTGTGCAGGTCGATGAAGGTCGGCTCAATCTTTCCACAGCTCATGTGGGCAACAATGCGCTTGCTGTTGTTACGGGGGCGACGCTCGGCATCACCGTTTCCGAGGCGGGTCAGACTTTGAATGCGAGCTCCGTGAATCTTGCTGGGGCAACGGGAACGACCTTGGCTTTTGACCTGGGCTCGCTGGGAAATCCTTCTGTTCCGGTGCTCAATGCATCGTCTCTCACCGTCACGGGTGTGGTTGGGGTGTCATTGAAGGCGAGTGGTTTGAGCATCGGACAGATTCCTTTGATTGATTACCAAGGTAGTTTGCAGGGAGAGGGTTTTTCTGCCTTTGCCCTGACCAGTTTGCCTGCGCGTGTGAGTGCCAACTTGGTCGATGATGCGGCAAACACACGGGTGCTGCTGAACATCACAGGATTTGATGTGCCAAGATGGACTGGAGAAGTGGATGCAAACTGGGATTTTAATGATGGAACGGGCAACGGCACACCGAACTGGAAAGAACTCAACAGCGGAGCCTTGACCCGATATCTGCAAGGTCCTTCGGGCATTGACGCGGTGATCTTTGACGACACAGCCGTGGGTTCCACCACGGTGACATTGGCCGCAGCACTCACGCCAGCCTCAATCACAGTGGACAATGTGAGCAAAGATTATGCCTTCACGGGCACCGGCAGTTTGGAAGGGACAGGAAGCCTCGTCAAAAAAGGCACTGGAAAGCTTACCTTCCTGAATAGCACGGCCAACACTTTCAGCGGGTTGGTCACGATTGAAGCAGGAACGATTCAGGTGGGAGATGGTATCAATGGCAGTGCAGGCAGTCTGGGAGTGGGTCCCATTTTGAATCAGGGCACCTTGATCCTGAATCGACCTGATGCCTACACTCTTCCTGGTGCCATCAGCGGTGCAGGAGCGATCATCAAAGTGGGGGCAGGAACCACGACTCTTTCAGGCAACAGTGATTTCACCAGCATCGTGAATGTGAATGAAGGAACACTTCGGTTAGGCAATGCCAGAGCTCTCGGTGATACCACAAACGGAGTCCTCGTTGCCAATGGTGCCGCCTTGGATTTGGGGGGGCAATTGCTTGCTGAGGGAGAGGTGGTGACAGTCATCGGCAATGGCATTGCTGATTCGGGGGCATTGGTGAATACCGGAGCTGGCGGTGCCGCTGTGGGGCTGAAAAATTTGATCTTCACAGGCCCAAGCAGCATCGGTGGATCAGCCCGTTGGGACATTCGCAATCAACCAGGGGGGGTGGATGTGAATGGCCACACACTGATCAAAATAGGATCCAATGCGGTTTATTGGGCCAATGTTGGTGAGACGGAAATTGCTGATCTGATCATCCGAGGCACCAACAGCCGACTGACGTTTGAGGGAGACAGTACCTTGGGGAGTTTGGCTGGGACGATTCGCATTGAGCCAGGAGCGCAGCTCGGGTTTGAGGACAGCAC
>JAIXVB010000610.1 GCA_027483245.1 Verrucomicrobiaceae bacterium
CATTCGCCGGAACACAGAAATCCGCGCTGAGATCCCGAACAATGCGTTCCTGGCACCGCCACCACGCCCTGTGAAGAAACCCGTCCGCTAACGAAAAGTGTGTGTGTTGGTAGGTTCAGTCATCGGGTGCTCTGGAGACAGAGCACCCGATTTCTTTGGGTGTCTATCGTGGGTGCATCGCGCTGATGGCCGCCTCATTCGCAGCGCAGACACCCCGTTCGGTGATCAGTCCTGTGATCAGTCGCGCAGGGGTCACATCAAAGCCGTAATTGGCCGCCGGAGAACCTGCGGAGACGATGCGCAAGGTCTGCACTTGCCCTTGTTCGTCCACGCCTTCCAGATGGGTGACCTCATCGGCCCCACGTTGCTCGATGGGGATCTCGCGCACGCCATCGCGCAGGGTCCAGTCGAAAGTCGAACTCGGGAGGGCGACATAAAAGGGGATGGCGTTGTCACGAGCCGCGAGCGCTTTGAGATACGTGCCGATTTTATTCGCCACATCCCCGCAGCGGGTGACGCGATCTGCCCCTGTGATGACCAGATCGACAAGGCCATGCTGCATGAGATGCCCGCCCGTGTTGTCCGCCACGACGGTGTGCGGCACACCCTGCTGGCCTAGCTCCCAAGCCGTGAGCCGGGCACCTTGATTGCGCGGGCGAGTTTCATCCACCCACACGTGAATGGGGATGTCCGCTGCATGAGCCGCATAAATCGGGGACGTCGCTGAGCCATGATCGACAAAGGCCAGCCAACCTGCGTTGCAGTGCGTCAGCACGTTCACGACCTGACCGGGCTTTCGCTCGGCGATTTCCTGGATCAGTCTGAACCCATGCTGGCCGATTGCGGCACAGGCGGCGGCGTCTTCATCGGCGATCTTTTCCGCCTCGAGTCTGGCAATTTCCACGCGGTGCTCAAATCCACCCATCTGAATCGCGTGGAGTTGGCGCTGCACCGCCCAGCTCAGATTCACGGCCGTGGGTCGTGTGGCCACGAGTTCAGCCGCAAAGTCTGCCAAGGCCTCTGGAGTTGCTGCTTCACGGGCGGCGAGTGCCATGCCGTAGCCAGCCGTGGCCCCAATCAATCCGGCACCGCGGACCGCCATGTCCCGAATGGCATGTGCCACCTCCGCGACGTTGTGCAGGTCCAGCAGCTCAAAGGACCAGGGCAGCCTTCGCTGATCAATGATGCGCACGAGATCCCCGTGGGGCCAAATGGTGCGGTAAGGAGTGCTGGAGACGAGCATGGGTGAAAATGACGAATGACAGAAGCTGGAACGAATGCCAGAAACGCTGCGAACGAAATGCACTGCAACCCTTTTGGGCATTTGTCATTTCTCAGTCCTTCGGCATTCTCTCACCCCGACTTTTCCCATCATGCTCTCTGTCCCTGAACAACTCGAAATCCTGAAACGCGGCACTGTGACCATTCACAGCGAGAAAGAACTCGCTATGAAACTGGCCAAGGGCAAACCTCTGCGCATCAAACTCGGGGTCGATCCGACCTCGCCTGACATTCATCTCGGTCACGCGGTGGCGCTGCGCAAACTGCGTCAGTTCCAGGAACTCGGGCATCAGATCGTGCTCATCATTGGCGACTTCACCGCCATGATCGGTGATCCCAGTGGCCGCTCCACCACGCGCCCACCGTTGACTTACGATGAAGTGCTGGCCAATGCCAAGACTTACACGGATCAGGCCTTTCTCGTGCTGGACAAAGACAAGACGGAAGTCGTGTTCAACGGCAACTGGTTCAAAGAGATGCCTTTCATGGAGGTCATCAAACTCAATGCCCGTGTCACTTTGCAGCAGATGCTCCAGCGGGAAGACTTCAAAAATCGCGTGGCCAATGGCACCGAGGTGCGACTGCACGAGATCCAATACCCGATCATGCAGGGCTGGGACAGCGTGGTGGTTCGGGCGGATGTCGAAATTGGTGGTAGCGATCAATTGTTTAACATTTTGGTAGGCCGTGATTTGCAAAAAGAAGAAGGCATGGAGCCTCAGGTCTGCATGACGCTGCCGCTTCTGGAAGGTCTGGACGGCGTGAAAAAAATGTCCAAGTCACTCGGCAACTACGTAGGACTCACGGATGCGCCGAAAGAGATGTTCGGGAAGCTCATGAGCATTCCGGATGAGCTGATGGCGAAATACTACCTGCTCGTGCTGGGCGAAGAACTCGACATCGGAATGCACCCGATGGAGGCGAAAAAGCAGCTCGCTGCGAAATGTGTGGCCGTTTATCACAGCTCCAGCGCTGCACAGGAATGCCGCGACGACTGGGATGTGCGCTTCAGCAAACGCGATCTGGTCAATGCGGAACTGCCGCTGCTGACGCTCAGCGATCGCCGGGATGTGTTCGGCGTGGTCCAGCACGCTTTCCTGTCCGTGTTTGAGCAGACCGTTTCTGGTGGCGACGTTCGCCGTCTCATCCAGGGCGGCAGCATTCAGCTCAATGGCGAAAAACTCACGGACCCCAAGGCGGAACCCACCTGGGAATCTGGCGCGGTGCTGAAGCTCGATAAAAAGCGCAGTGTGCGCTTCGCCTGAAGCCCATAAAAAAAGTGAGGCCAATCGGCCTCACTTCGACAGGGAAAGGATCGTGCGGGTTCGCCAGCCGATCCCTTATTTGATGAACTTCTTGATCACTGCTTTCTTGCGCAGTCCATCCATCCACTTGTCCACGACGACTTTGGATTTCTCGGCTGAGATGGAGCGCTCGATCTCGTCACGCACTTCGTTCATCGGTTTGGTGGGGCCGTATTTGACCGCATCACAGGCGATGATGATGTAAGCGGCCTCGTCATCAATGACTTCGCTAAGTCCACCGGTTTTGAGATTGAAGGCAACGTTGGCGATCGAGGGTTTCATTTGCTCACGGCCCATCCAGTCCCAGGAGCCACCGTCTTCCGCATGGCTGTCTTGCGAGTAAGTCTTGGCCGTGGTGGCGAAGTCCGCGCCTTTCAGCAGCTTGCTGCGAATCTCCTGCGCATATTTCCGCTGGCTTTCAGGGCTGGTGCCGGCGTCTCCACTGAATTTGGCAATCGTGATCGTGCTGATTTTGATCATGTCACCACTGCGCCATTTGGCCGCATTCTTTTTGTAATAGGCCTCCACTTCGGAAGGGGTTGCCGGTGGCTGTTCAGCGGCCTGTTTGCCGCGCATGGCCTGGACGATCATCATCTTCTCTCGCAGCTCACGGAATTTCTTCAGCGTCATGCCCGTGGTGGCCAATTCTTTGACAAAGGCCGTGCGGTCGCCTTTGAAACTCTCGCGAATGATGCCGTTGATGTCGTCATCCACCCATTGGGCTTTGATGGCGGCTCCCAGGCGTTTGAATTCAGCCAGGATGAGCTCACGGTCGATCAGGCTGTCCAGAGCCGTGGCACGCAGATTGGCCAGTTCCCGTTGCATGGCTGCTGGATCATCGCGGAACTGCATGGCGATCACCTGCTCCTGCGCATTCACCGAATCGCGCATCTCTGACATGGTGATCACGTTTCCATTCACCACCGCGGCGATGCCGTTTCGTGAGGATTGGGAAAAGGCGGGCGCGGTCAGACAGAGCAGACCGACGAGACTGAGAAAGTGGCGCGAGATGGCGGACATGATGAACAGAGCGGCACGCATAACCATTTGCCGCCCGAGTAGCAAGGGCAAAACCGGGCTCTCGGAGGGCAGGGGGACGTGGCGCAGACGGAAGTAGCGATTCGCGGGCCAAGTGGGCGCGCAGAGTTGAAGAGCGCTTATGAGTCGGATTTTACCTTCGAACTTGGCAAAAAGGAGCGCTCCCGCCATGATGCGCGCCATGAATCTGCACGATCAAACAGCCGTCATCACCGGAGCTGCCCGTGGCATTGGGCTTGTCACCGCTCGTCTCTTGGCCGAAGCGGGCATGAAGGTGGTTTTGGCAGATCTGAATTCGGGCGAATTGCAAGAAGCCTGCACACAGATCGGCCCTGAGCGCAGTCTCGGAGTGATGTGTGATGTGACCCGCGCCGCAGATGTGGCTGAACTGGTTCAGCAGGCGGAGGCCAAGTTTGGTTCCATCGCTGTCTGGATCAACAATGCCGGACTCGCGCGCCATCGTTGGATCAAGGACTATACCGAATCTGAAATCGACCTGATGCTGGCGGTGAATCTGAAAGGCACCATCTTGGGTTCTCAGGCCGCTTTGCGCGCAATGATACCCCACCAGCGTGGGCACATCGTCAATGTGATCTCCACGGCCAGTCTGCGTGGCATTCCCAGCGAGACCGTTTATTGCGCTGCCAAGTGGGGTGTCCGAGGTTTCACCCAAGGCCTGGCTGAGGAGGCCGCTCCGCAGCGCATCCGCGTGACCGCGCTTCTACCCGGGGGCGTGGACACGGCGTTCTGGACAGATGCCTCTGAGCGCGAGGCCCCGAAGCAGCTCTTTCTCAAGCCCGACCACATCGCCCAGGGGATCCTCAGTTGCCTGAAGATGGATGATTTTTGTGTGCCTCGTGAACTGGTTTTGCGCTCTCTGGATGACAGTGATTTCACGGTCCAACCTGATTAGCTTGCGTCTCAAGCCAAGATTTCTCTTACCACATCCCCATACACATCGGTGAGGCGGTAATCGCGCCCAGCATGGCGATAAGTGAGGCGTTCATGGTCGATGCCGAGCTGATGCAGCAAGGTGGCGTGCAAGTCATGCATGTGGACTTTATCCTCAATGGCGTAGTGGCCGAATTCATCGGTGGCACCATGCGCGTGACCCGCCTTGAAGCCACCACCAGCCACCCACATGGTGAATCCTCCTGGATTGTGATCGCGCCCGGTGCCGTTGTTTTCAGCATACGGTGTGCGGCCAAATTCACCGCCCCACCAGACGATGGTGTCTTCCAGCAGACCACGTGCTTTGAGATCCGCGAGGAGTGCTGCGATGGGGCGATCCACGGCAGCGGCATGTTCGCCGTGTTTGGGCATGTCGCTGTGCTGATCCCAGGCTGGGTTGCTGGAGCTGTTGGTGTTGTAATTCACCTGCACAAAGCGCACACCTGCCTCGCTGAGTTGACGGGCCATTAGGCACTTGCGGCCAAAGTCATCCGTGGGCTTTTGATCAATGCCGTAAAGATCAAGCGTGGCCTTTGACTCACGGGTGAGATCGACCACCCCCGGAGCCTGTGTCTGCATGCGCCAAGCCAATTCATAACTGCTGACCACAGCTTCGAGTTCCTGCTCATGGGGTTGCTGCCTGAGTTGTGCGGCATTCAGCGCCTGCTGGAGATCAAACTGACGGCGCGCGGCCTCAGGTGTGCGACCTGGATGAATGTTTCGAAAGGTCAAATCACGCGCTGACATGCCTGCACG
>JAIXVB010000385.1 GCA_027483245.1 Verrucomicrobiaceae bacterium
AGTCTCCACTTCCTCGAGTAAAATCAGACGTTCCTCACCGCGAATGATGAGACGGGCGGCAGGTGTGTCGAGCCGTTGCGCCGCTGTTTGCACTTCTGCTTGGAGTGCTGCGATGCCTGTACGTTGCGCAGCCTCTTGCGCACGAGCGAAGGCAGCTCTCGCCGTTGCCGTGCGCAGTCGCTGCATGGCCATGCCTGCGATGATCAGTTCATGGGCCGCTCGTCTCATGGGCGGTAGTGGCCATGAATCCACAGCACTGAGCACACGCTCCGCTTCATCCAAATCGCCTAACAAAAGAGATCGCCGCGCCTGGAGATGACGGGCGTGAACGGCATTGAGCACATCCCCCTGCTGCTCGAGCAACTCTCGAACCGAAGCGAGTTCTTTGACGGGCCAACTCAAGTCACGACGGACAAACGCGATCTCCGCCTGGGCCAACACGCAGCGCGCATGAGAGACGACCTGTTTGGGTCCAAAAGCACGGGCCGCCCGCTTCAATAAGCCTTGCGCTTGAGTGAGGTCACCCAGCTGCGCCATCGCGATGCCACGCAACGCGAGGCCAAGCGCATCTTCACGCAACGCCACGCAATTCAGCGCGCGCAAGGGGTCCCCAGCAGCGAGGGCAGAAGCAGCCACAGAGAGAAGCGAGTCCATGCTAAATCGCGCCACCGTTGTCACTCACGGCCCGTGCTGCCAAGCGATAACTTGTTTTCAGCGCCCCAACAAAGGGTCGCCTCTCACCCACAAATCAAACGTCTGAACCATCCAATACAATGACCACACAACGCATCGGAACACGCGAAGAATGGCTGGCAGAGCGAATCGAATTGCTCCATGCCGAAAAGGAACACACCCGCAAGAGCGATGAACTCGCGCAACGTCGCCAGCAACTGCCCTGGGTGCCCATTGGCAAAGATTACCGCTTCATCACAGAGGCAGGAGAGGTCAAACTGGCGGACCTGTTTCAGGGGCGCTCGCAGCTTCTTGTATATCATTTTATGTTCGGCCCCGAATACACGGCAGGCTGCCCCTCCTGCTCAGCCATCGCCGACGGGTTCAATGGCATCGTCACTCATCTGGCGAACCACGATGTCATGCTGACGGCGGTATCCCTCGCACCGTTGGATCAACTGCGGACCTTTCAAAAGCGAATGGGTTGGACCTTCCCCTGGGCTTCATCCATGAGCGGTGAATTCAACTTCGACTTCTGCGCCTCATTCACTCCAGAACAGCAGCGGGATGGCATCGAATACAATTTCACCCGCGAGCCACAGCAGCCTTGGAAAAAGGATGAGCCGCAAGGAGGCGATGGAGCTGAGTTTGTGTTTGCCACGACCTGTGGTGTCAACACACCCACCTATCTGCGGCAGAGACCCGGCATGAGTGCTTTCATTCAAAAAGACGGCGTGGTTTATCACACCTACTCCACCTATTCACGCGGCGTGGATGGCCTCTGGAGCATGTATCCATGGCTGGATCGGGCACCGCTCGGTCGCAATGAAGGAGAGGGAGTCTGGTGGCGTCACCACGATCAATATGGACTCCACAGCAACCCAGCTTCCCCCTGTTGCCAACACGCTTAGGAGGCAAAATCATGAGCGACTTTACATGCTGCGATCGAAACAGCGCTCACTCGAAGTTGCCCGCGCAACGAGTCACTACCATTGCAGGCGTAATCCTCTCCAGCACTGCACTCCTGCTGATGCCAAAGTGCCCCGTTTGTGTGGCAGCGTATGTGGCTCTGCTCACCGGGATCAGTCTCTCCACAGCCACCGCAGGACATCTGCGAACAGCGTTGATTGTGGTCTGTCTCAGCGTGCTGGCTTCCATCACCCTGCTCATGCTGGGACGGATCCATCGCTGGAAAGGAGAGGACAAAAGACAGCGCGTCTAGACGGTGGCATCCGCCGAGGTGTGGGGTCGTTTTGCAAATTAGTCGTCGTTGCACAAGACAAAACGCAATTGATGGCTGCCCTTCACCTCGCGATTGATCCACCGTCACCGCACGCTAACAAAAACCCATGACCCTTTCTCTTCCACGCTGGTTCGATCTCCATACGCACTTCCGCCAAGGCCCCGCGATGGCCTCGTATGTGAAAGCCCACCTCGACATGGGTTGTGCAGGCGCTTTGGCGATGCCCAACACGCAACCGCCTGTTTCGCGTGTGTTGGGAGAGGCCTTGGCGGATGACTGGTCGATTGAGAGCTATTCAGCGGCGCTTCGTGCTGCAGGCGCTGATGCTTTTGAACAACTCATCGTGCCGCTTTACCTCACACGACAAACCACCGCAGCGATGATCCGCGAGGGCGCTGGCTCGAATGTGCTGCGAGCCTGCAAATACTACCCGCCCCATGGCACCACCAACGCCGAGCATGGAATGCCCATGGATGATCTCATCGGCAGCGATGTCCTTCATGCGATGGAGGAACAGGGCACGGTGCTGTGCATTCATGGTGAGCAACATGGCTTGAGCGGGCCGGATTACATCGATGCTCAGCAAAATGCGGAAACGCGATTCTACTCCGAGCGCATGCCGCGGCTTGTGGATGCGCACCCGAAGCTGCGCATTGTTTGTGAACATATCACCACACGCAAAGCAGCGGAGTTCGTGGCAGCCGCGCCCGATCATGTGGGCGCAACCATCACTCCACAGCACCTGCTTTACACATTGGGACATCTGATTCAGGGCTTGAAGTATCACCTCTATTGCCTGCCGATTGTGAAGTTTCAGGAGGATCGGACGGCTTTGAGACAAGCAGTGACAAGCACAGGCCAAACAAAGTTTTTTGCTGGCACAGACAGCGCCCCACACACGACCAAGGCCACAGCCTGTGGCTGCGCTGCAGGTTGCTTCACGGGCGGCTGCGCCCCACAACTTTACGCGATGGCTTTTGAGGAAGCGGGCATCGATCTCAGCACCGCCGATGGCCAACGTCTCTTCGAGAATTTCCTCAGTCTCAATGGCCCAGCCTTCTACCGTTTCCCGGCCTCAACCCAGCGTTTCCAAATGGAAAAAGCCCCTTCTCAAACAACACCTCTCGAGACACCTGCCGGCACCATCACCCCGCTGCCACTCGGTCTCGGCCTTGAGCTGACTTGGCGGATTGTGGCATGAAGCAGCACGGCAGAGCAAAGGTCATCTACCCTTTGAATTGCTTTGAATACACTGAGACCGGGTCCGTCAGAACCAGTGTATGAAAACTACATTGCTACGTCTTCTGGCTGCCCTCGCCATTGTGACCTCAGTCACCAACTGCACCACCGCTTACGATGCCTACGGTCGGCCCATGCAAGTGGTCACCCCTGAAGGGGCCGTGATTGGTGCAGCCGCCGTCGGCCTGCTGGCTTATGGCTTGGCCAACAACAATAACGACCGTCGCCATTATCATTCCTCACACCACGGCGGCTATTACCGACGCTCTGGATACCGCGGCTACCATTGAGGATAAAGATTCCAGGAGTCTGATTTTAGCCAGCACATCTGACGGTGTGACAAACATCCTGGATTGCAGGCTCTCACCCTCCATGAAGAAAGATCCAGGATGCGCGCCAGCAGGTGAGTGCTTTTATCTCAGCCTTCATGTCCAGCCTCGACCTCCCCATCCGTGCCGCCACGGAAACTGCCCTCGCCCACGGCATCACGCCAGATCGTTGTGACATCCTGCAAAATGGCAGCACGCTGGTCTTGCGACTGACTGAAACTTTGGTCGCCCGAGTGGTGCAGGACACAGACGGCCCCCGACAGGGCACGGAGTGGTTTGCACGCGAAAACGCCATCGCCCTGCACCTGACCCAGCATGGCGCCCCAGTGATCCCCTTGCATCCCGATCTGCCGCCTGGACCGCATGAACATCTGGGGTATCCGATGAACTTTTGGGAGTTCGTCACGCGCATCAAGGCCGAGCCTGAGCCGCAGCAAATTGGCCGAACCCTGCGGCAGTGTCACGAGATCATGAGCCG
>JAIXVB010000408.1 GCA_027483245.1 Verrucomicrobiaceae bacterium
ACCGCCGCAGTCGTCGGCGTCATCCTCAATCTCGGCGTGAAATTCACCACGCACGCCTTGTGGCCCGCGAGTGGTGGCTTCGATGTCTTCATCGCCACGCTTGCCGTGCTGGCCTTCATTGCCCTCCAGCGCTTCAAAGTCGGCCTCATGCCTGTGATCGGAGCCTGTGCAGGGATCGGGTTGGCGCGACTGTGGATCCTTGGTTAGACCGCGCTTCCTTTCTTTTCGCATCCTCGCCGATTCACGCGGCAGTGTCGTGGAGTGGTCCAGACCCCTGGAGCTTTCTGGCGAAAGATCTGAGCTTGCGGAGTGACTGTCCCGAAAAGGATGACGGAGCCCGTCTAGGGGGTGGCGAACACGTCTTTGGTTAGCCCAAAGACGGGGGTTTCCTCGGCCACTTCAAACCCTGACGCGCTGTATTTCCGGAGGCGTTCGAGATCTTCGCTGGCGACTGGGGTGGTGGAGAACACGGGCAGAATCGGGGTGCGATCCGGGCGTTCAGCATACTTGCCTTTGCGTGCCTGGACCAGGAGCAGGCCGCCCACTCGACCGCCGGGACGTTCTCCCACGACGATGTCGATGCGTGTGGTGCCCTCCATTTTGACCCATTTGCCGGCATAACATTGGCGGCCTCCCGTGCCAGGAACGACCGGGCCTCCGAAGTTTTGGCGGATGTCTTCATCACGTCGTTTCTCGCCGTATTCGACGATGGAATACCAGGAGCCATCCAGCACCGGCCGACCATTCACATAGACGATCAGCGCGTCATCAAAGAGGCCGACAAAACGGTAATCGCCCGCCGCTGGTGGCTTCATGTCCGTGGAGTAGTGCACCATCCATGCGCGAGGCTGCACTTCATTCTCCACCTTGAAGGCCTTCGGTCCCTCATTGGCGGACATGTAAGGGATGAGCAGGTAATTGAAGCTCATCTTTTGGGTCGAGTGGAAGAACTGATCCAGTCCCTTGCCGCTGAATTTCCTCGCCGCCGCCGTGTTGATGACTCCTGCAAATTCCTTTTCACCGGCCAGTTCGGCCAACGCCGTGGGCACGCGCTCTGGCGTCTGTTTCATGTCGTAAAAGACCCCCGGCATGCCCTCGCCACCCAACTTGCCAAACAGGGTCATGCCGACAAAGCCCTTCGCCCCTCCAAGGCCCATGCTTGCATTGAAGCCACCGCCCGCACCCGCGCTGCCAAAGCCGCCCGAACCGAGTTTCATGCCGCGCCCCAGTGAGTTGGAGACATCGGGCAGGTCGATCAAATCCGGCGGGGTGTCCGGCAGCGTGATCGCCGCATTCAGGCTCGATGAAACGAGCCGTTGTTTCGGCATGCTTTTCTTCAGAATGCTGCGCTTCTTCTGTTGAATCTGGTGGGACAACGCCGCCGTGGCCGCCGCGCCTTGTTGAGTGCCGCCGCCGGGCATGAAATCCACAGCCTTTTCCTGCATGGCCGTGCTGAAGACAATCAGCCCGCCGACAGCAAGCACGCCTGCATGGATCAGCAGGGAAAGCGTGAGCGATCCTCCGCCAATGTTCCGCCACTTGCGGACAAAAGAGTTGGAGTCGGGGAGGTTCGTGGAAGTCACCCTAGGCACGATGGGCAGCCCTGAACTCGGCAGATGCCGTCTTTCCAGATCCGGCTCGATCGGCACAAACGGTACCGCCTGATCTGTCGTGGGCCATGGAGCTGGGACGTCATCGATTCGGGGCCGATCCAGGGACACCGGCACAGCTTCGAGAACAGGCGTCGCCACCGGCACGGCTGACTCGGCCTGGGGATACCCAGGATAAGCCTGAGGCACCATGACGTAACCTGGAGGCAGAGCGGGATACCCCTGCGGATACATCAGGCCCGGCTGCATCGCATACCCGGGGGGCAGGGCATAGCCCGGAGGCATCGGGTAACCCGGGGGCGGCATCATGGGGGCCATGGGGTAGCCATAGCCATGAGGCATCTGTATCGCAGAGGGATAACCCAACTGCGCCGCATCATAAGCGGGTGGGTTAGGCTGCACAGCTTCCGTTTGAAGGCGTACGGTCGGGAGGGAGTCGGAGAAATCGGGCTCAGTCATGGCAGCGGTATGACTGCTAGTTCGTCCGCTTCTTGGTCTTTGCGGATCGATTTGGCGACTCATTGCGGCCCTGGACAGGATTTGGTCAAGCACCGCCGATCCTGAGTAAAAATCGGCTCATGAACCGCCTGCGATCATCCCTCTCATTCAGCGCAGAGCGCGATGGATATGCTCAAGGGCTAGCACGGAATACACCGTGACGAGCACCGGATTGCTTTCCATCCAGCGACCGGATCCTTGATTGGACCATGAACCCTCTGCCGTTTGCAGTGAGATGAGCTTTTGAGCGAGGGCTTCGCGCCAGTCCACCTGACCGGAAACGGTGTTGAGTTTTTGCAATCGTGCGGCGGACAAAGCTTTGGCCATCGTGTGGTAATAGTAATACTGGCCGCTGGCACCGAGGCCTGGGTTTTCGTCGAGCGTGTAGTTTTCCCCCAACCACTTCAGTGCCGCCTGCACACGCGGATCCTCAGGCGTCAGGCCTGCATAGATGAAGCTCATCATGCCTGCATACGTGATGCCGCCGTAGTAGCGCATCGCCTGCCGACCTTCCTTGTCCTTCACTTCGTCCTTTTTGGGGGCCTCTGGCGTGTAGGCAAAAGCGCCGATGTTCTTTTTGTCTGCACCGGCCCAGACCTGATCATTGGTGGTGGGCAGATTTTGGCAGCGTTGGATGAATTGCAGGGCAGCGGTGTAGTTGATGTCTTCGTTCGGTGGGATGGGCGCCCTTGTGTCGGCAAACATCTGTTTGGAATCGTGGAGGGCTTCCAGAGCAAACGCCATGTTCGAGAGATCCGCATGCGCCGCTGCGCCAGGTTTGGCATCGCCATAACCGATGCCGCCGTCAAAGATGTTGTCAGCCTTGCCCGGCTCATCGACATCATTTTGCTGGCCTGCGACAAACTTCCGTGCCGCACGAATGATCTGCTCATCCTCGGGACGACCCCGCAGCACCAGCGCGCTGAGCGAGATGGCCGTGTTGTAGTTGGCTCGATTGCGGGCGTAGATGCCTCCATTCGGTTTCACTTGGCTCATCAGGAAGTCATAACCGCGGGTGATCGGGGCAGAAGGCGGAGCTTTGGCATCGCGTGTCGGGTCCTCCATCAGCGCAGATAAAATCAGGGCGCTGAGAGCAGGGTCCTCGGGTGTCAGCCAAAAGCCTTTTTCATTCTGCTGGGGTAAAAGAAAATTGAGGCCGCGAGCAATGGCCTTCTCAACCTCCAGGCGAATCTCCGTGGGCTCTTGGGCGATCACGCCAGAATTCAGGGAGGCTAAAACGAGCCACCCCACGGTGGTGCTGAGGTGACGACGCGAGATCATGAGGAATGGCAAAAGGTGGAACGAACGGAATGAATAGCTCCCCGAGCATGCCAGCATCACGTGAGCAGCCGAGCCTGTCTTTTACCCAACTCCCCGATCCTCCGGGAAAAGCTGCACCGGGTCCATTTTCATCCCGAGAAAGCGCAGTGTGGGTCAGAAATCATGCGTTCCTTCACGGCTTGAAGGCGGGCTTCAGGCCCCCCTCACTCAGGTGAGTCCCCTCGGTGCTGATGGAGATCCAGCGAGGAGGCATTCCCCCAGCGCCCTCACGGAGCCGCATCCTCCGCTTGCTCTACCCCACAGCCCCTCGAGGAAACCGAGGGGCGGGGGTGAACGGACAACATTTACAGAGTGGGCGGCGTCACGGGCAGCTCCGCTGCTGGAGTGGACGTGCTGTAGTCACTCGAGGTGGGCACCTCCGCGCGGATCAGATCGCCGATTTCTGTGCCAGCCACAAAGACCTTGGTCGCCTCCGCATACCAGTCCTGGCAGTTCCGCTCCACCTCGGCCAGCTTGGCATTCAGGCGGCCCGTTTCCCGCCGATCCAGTGTCTGCGTGTCTGAGTAGGTCTCCTTCAATTCCCGGAGCGATGGCAGCGAACTCACGGGTGGCGTGGCCGCCAGATTGGCGGCGCGTCCATAAAACAGCTCGCGAAAGGCCTCATACGTCACGCCAGGGCTGGGCGAAAAGGCCGAGGCTCCAAACTCCAGTTTCCAGGCTGAGAGACAGGCCGTGCCTTCCCTTTCGATCCCACTGCGTGAGTCGGCCCGCGAGCTGAGTTCATCCACCACGGCCTTGGACTCCGGCTGGCGCTGCGTGCGCACCCGCATCACCCCCACCACGGTCACGGTCATGGCATGGATGGACTCCAGCCGAAGGTCCAGATTTCCCCGGGCTGCCTCCGTCAAGGTATGCGCCTCTGTCGCTCGGTTGGCCAGACTGCCCTCCACGGTCTTATCCAGGGCGGCGCTGTCCGACTGCCACTGGGCGACGCTGTGTAGTGGCCAGAGCCATTGGCTGGCGATCTGGGCCTGGACACTCCGCGTCTTGTCCACGCGGTCTTTGAGAAAATCGATGCTGGTATTGAGGCTCATAGGAAGAGGGGTGAGACTGCTGGGTAGTGGGGGTGTGAGTGTGTCAGGAAAGGCTGCGGGCAAAGGACCATCCCAAGTAAGGCCAGGGGTATCCCAGGAAGCAGAGTCCCAAGTGATGGGGGTGGGCAATTCAGTGATCACGAGGTCCCTGAATAGAGGCGTCCTGAAACAAGGCAAAATTTTCCATTGCCAGTTACTAGCCGAAAATTCAGCCTAGTTTTCCACACGCTCCAATGGCCTGGGCCATGGACACTCATGGGTAAGATTCAAATTACCATAGAGGGGTCTGCCGACGGGTTAGAGAGGCACGCCGACGGGTTAGAAAGGCACGCCGACGGGTTAGAGAGGCACGCCGACGGCTTGGAATGGCACGCCGACGGCTTGGAATGGCACGCCGACGCCGTCGGCAGCCTCTTGGGTTCCGTCGGGGCGT
>JAIXVB010000296.1 GCA_027483245.1 Verrucomicrobiaceae bacterium
ACCGGTGCCCGCGAGCTGCCGAAGCCTCATCCCGCACTCCTCTGGTATGGCTCTGAGGACTCAAAGGAATTTCCTGAACTTGGCAATGGCGGCCGCTCAGCAATGGTCGGGCCAGTGTATCGCTACGACGAAAAACTCACCTCCGACATCAAGCTGCCGCAGGTCTTCGATCAGCGATTTTTCATCTACGACTGGTGCCGGAACTGGATCAAAAGCGTGTCGCTTAAGCCTGATGGTGGTGTGGAGAAGATCGAAGACTTCATGCCCTCGACGACCTTTCGGCGACCACTCGGCATGCAGCTCGGTGGCGACGGCGCACTTTACCTCATCGAGTTTGGCGACCGCTGGAGTGACAACAAGGATGGTCGCCTTTCACGTCTGCTTTATCGCCGTGGTAACCGTGCGCCGAAAGCTGTCATCACTGCCGATGTCACCGCTGGAGCCGCACCGCTGACCGTGAAGTTTTCTGCTACGGAATCGACAGATGCCGATGGCGATGCGCTGAGCTACCTATGGATGTTCGGCGAAGGTAGTGGCATGGCGCAGGGGCGTGAAGCGAGCTTCACTTATCAGAACAAAGGCATGAAGCAGGCGATGCTCACCGTGAGCGACGGCAAGGGCGGCACGCACCTCACCAGCCTCGCCATCGCCGTGGGAAATGCTCCGCCCGTCGTGCATGTCACGCAGCCGATGCATGGTGGCTTTTTCGATTGGAACTCGAAGCTGCCTTTTGAAATTCATGTCAGTGATCCTGAAGATGGCGACCGCATCCCAGCGGAAAAAGTGCGCACACGCTGGCTTTATCGCGGTCAGGCGGGCAGCACTGCTGAGGTGCCTCAGATCGGCTTTGAGGGCGGAGCGGCGCTCATGCGTAAAAGTGATTGTCTCACCTGTCATCAGCTCGCCACACCGAGCATCGGCCCGACCTTCCTGCAAGTCGCTGAACGCTATCGCGGTGATGCCACGGCCTCTGCGCACCTTGTCGATAAAGTGCTCAAGGGCGGCAACACAGCCTGGGGCGAAGTGCCCATGCCTGCGCATCCGCAACACACGCCAGACGATCTCGCCCAGATGGTGAGTTACATCCTCGAACTCAAACCACCTGAGGAGGGTGAAGTCATCTCCGGCCTTCGTGGTGAACTGACAACACCAGAGCCAAAGGCCATGTGGTGGGGCAAGGCCACGGGCGGAAGTTACCTGCTCACTGCAAGCTATCGCGACTCAGGTGCCGACGGCGCACCACCACTGACCACCGAAGCTCGTGTCATCCTGCATGATCGCAATCGCCGCGCTGCACTCTACGATGAAGCCCATCAAGTCTCTGTGCTCGAGGTCTCTACGCTGCTACGCAATCGCCGCATCTGCGCGCAGCTCAGCGCAGGCAGCCACCTCGTTTTTAAAGAACTGAACCTCGCCGACATCACCCGTATTGATGTGGAAATATCCGCCAGCATCGGCCACGGTGGCCTGCTCGAACTGCGCACCGACAGTCCCACCGGCCAACTCATTGGAAGCATCGAAATCCCCGAGACGGGCCAGTGGGACAAGTGGAAGACACTCCGCATCCCCATCACCGACACCAGCGGCTTGCATGATCTCTACGTCGTCGCAGCAGCCACGCCAGACACAGCGAAAAAGCGCTTCAATCTCGATGTGTTGCATTTCTTCCCGAAGTAAAAAAGCCAATCATGGAACGCATTTACTTTTACACCGCCTGGCTGGCTTTGTCGTTCAGTGGGATACAAGCCCAAACGTCACTGGCACGACCAGAACACCGGTTGAGCGCTCCTTGGCCGCCATCTCCCGGAGTTCTGCGCATTATCATCGACACCGATACGGCCAACGAGGTGGATGACCAGTGGGCCATCGCATTGGCGCTCGGCTTTCCTGAACGTCTGCAGATTGAGGGGTTTATCGCGGCGCACTACGGTCAGCGAGGCGGAGCAAAAGGAATCGCTAAGTCACGAGCGAGTCTCGAGTCGACTTTGGACGCCGCAAGAAAAGGCGGTAGCTTCGCGCTCAAGAATGGCAGTGATCCCATTGTGTATCGTGACCGTGTGCCGGAGTCGGAGGGCGTGGACTTCATCATTGAAAAGGCACGCACCGCTGCGGTAGAGAATCCTCTCTGGCTCATTCTACTCGGCCCCGCTACCGATGGAGTGGCAGCGTTGATCAAAGCTCCGGACATCATGGATAAAGTCGTCGTCTTTTGGCATGGTCGCTCGGAATGGCCGAAGAAGTGCGCGAACTTCAACGCCACTAATGACGGCCTCGCCACGCAACTTCTCTTTGAGTTGCCCTGCCGTTTGGTGCTTTTTGATACCGGTTCTGATCTGACCATGCCCATGGAGGAATCGGCCCGGCGCATCGGCACTGCAGGTGTCCTGGGTAAGTTCCTGCACGACATCCGCAAACCTTCGCCTTATGCGAGCCGCTCAGACAAAGGTATGTTTGACCTTGGCGGTATCGCAGCCCTGATTGATCCTGTAGGCACCTCCAAATGGGAGCAGACACCGGCACCGTCCGTGTGCTTCGACTACCTTTACGACCATAGCAAAACGAACGGCCCGCTGCTGCGCATCTTCAACATTGACCGTGAGGCGAGTTTCAAGCTGCTGGATCAGTCCCTGGCTCGTCAGCAATGAAAAGTGTCCGCCCCTCGCCAGCACACAAGAAAGTTTTCAATGCTCCCCGAAGGGAGTCATGCAACTTTGAATGGGCATTAACGATCAGTCCACCCTGATCATCGCCACGGTGAATCCACGCACCACCATGAACGCTGTCGTTGATATGGACGGCCGGCCCAGCGAGGCCAAAGCGTTTCCCGGTGAAGTTCCACAGATCAATGTCCTCAGCGAAAGCGGAACCGACCTCAAAGACCTCCGTCTTTATGGACGTCGGGAATCCCAACAACACCATCAACCCCGACCATGTTGCCTTCAACATCACGCTCAAGGATGGCAGCGCTGTGGTCAGGTTCGTCATCATAGACAACAAGATCGCTTCCTCGCCGGAGTCGGTTGCCAGCCCGTCACGGTGATAAAAGCCGACATCGCAGAAATGAAAGCCTCCGCCACATTCTTCATGCTGCCCAGCTTCGATCAGGCACTCAGCGCACAGGGCATGAAAGACCTCATGACCTACCTTCTTCTTCCGGAAACTTCTTTGAAGCATTGTAAAAAGTAGCAAAGACATCCGACAACTTCAGACTCCCAGCTATCTCAGAGCCCACTTGATAATCACAGCCTCGCGATAAACGGATGTCCTTTTCTGTGCAGTGAAGAATGCATGGTTTCGATACGCTTCTGTTTAATCTTCCACTGAGCTTTTTCTTCACAGCCATGAATTCATCCACTTCTTCCAAACGACATTTTTTCCCGCTGCTGTCGAGCATCGCAGTCATCAGCGCTGTTGGGCTAGTGATTCATGCACAAAGTGCCACTTCCTCCGCGGCCCCCGCTCCAAATCTCGGGGCTGCCGCGATCAAGTCCCCCCCACTGGCAAAAAAGATCGTGCTCATCGGTGGCAAAAAAAGCCATGGACCCGGCGAGCATGATTTCCCCAACGGCATCCCGCTCCTCGGTTCGTTTTTGAAAGCCGCGCCTGCTTTTGCAAACGCCGATGTGCTCACTTACACCGGAGGCTGGCCCACAGATCTCAGCGTGCTGGATGGAGCAAGCACCATCGTCTGTTACTTCGATGGCGTGCAGGAGAAACCGGAGCCCTTTAACAACCCTGAGCGCAACGCCTACCTGCAAAAGCTCATGGATGCGGGCACCGGTCTGGTCACGCTGCACCAGGCCTCCACCGTTCCAGCGAACAACGAAACCATCCCCCTCAACAACTGGCTCGGCGCACGACGCAACGGCATGTGGGACCGTACCACGGAGAAGGTGACGTTGAAGCCCTTCACACCGGAGCATCCCATCAGCGGGGGTGTCGGCGAGTTCACTTACGAGGATGAGTTTTACCCCACACTTGTGTTCACAGAATCCATGCAAAACATCACGCCAATCCTTCGCGGTGAAGTCACCCCGAAGTTTGGTGATGCGAAAAAACAGGCTGCAAACCCACCGGCAAAAGCTGAGCACACACTCGCCTGGGCCTTCGAGCGCCAGGGGGGTGGTCGCGCCTTTGGGTTCACCGGAGCGCATTATATCGAGGGGCTGAATGTGCCTGCACTGCGTCAGATGATCGTGAACGCCATCGCCTGGACCGCGAAAATCGAAGTTCCCAAAAATGGCATTGCGATCCCTGCGCCAGTCGTCGGTAAATCCACCGTCATTAAAAAAGCCGACAACAAAGTCGTCGAGATGCCCTGGGGCCAGCTCCGTTGGTTCACCAGCGCCGAGATGAAAAACTCTCGTGTCATGACCACTGGCATGGCCATCATCAAACCCGGCCAATCCAACCCGCGTCACTTCCACCCGAACTGCGATGAAATTCTGCACGTGATTAGCGGCAAGATCAGCCACACGATGAATGAAGTCACCGTCGAGATGGAAA
>JAIXVB010000645.1 GCA_027483245.1 Verrucomicrobiaceae bacterium
GGAGCCACATCGCGGCTACGAAGCTGAATCCGGCGTCACCAAAGGGGGAAAAAAGCTCAGCGACATCGACCGCGTGCCTGCCTACTGGCCTGACACACCCACCGTCCGTCATGACATGCTGGACTATGCCCTGGAGGTGGAGCACACGGACCAGCATCTCACCCGCATGATCGCCGAGCTCGAAAGGCGGGGTGAACTGGACCGTACCATCATCATCGTGACCAGTGACCACGGCATGCCCTTTCCTCGCGTGAAAGGTTACGCTTACCATGACTCCAACCGCATCCCCCTCGCCATCCGCTGGCCGGGTGGGATCAAAAAGCCAGGACGCGTGATCGATGACTTCGTCAGCTTCATCGACATCGCCGCGACCCTTTTGGATCTAGCCGGTATCCCGGAAAAAGACAGCGGCATGGCCCCCATCACTGGCCAGAGCTGGCGGGAAATCTGGGAGAGTGAAAAAAACGGCCAGGTCATCCCCAGCCGCGACCACGTCCTCATCGGCAAGGAGCGCACCGACGTGGGCCGCCCTCACGATTGGGGTTATCCCATCCGAGGAATTGTCACTCATGAGGCACTGTATTTAAAAAATCATGAACCCACCCGCTGGCCCGCCGGGAACCCCGAAACCGGTTACCTGGACACGGACGGCAGCCCAACGAAGAGCCTCATCCTGGAAGCCGGACGCAAAGACCGAAAAGATCGTTTTTGGCAGCTCAACTTCGGCCTGCGCCCAGCTGAGGAGCTCTATGACCTGCGGACCGACACCGACTGTGTGCGAAACCTCGCCCTCACAAACGATCACACCGCTCAGCTAACGACCCTGCGCTCGCGACTGGAAACCGAGCTCAAATCCCAAAACGACCCTCGCATGGCCGGTCAGGGCGACATTTTCGATGTTTACCGCCCCACGAATGGAGCTGGTTTTTATGAAAAATACATGCGCGGTGAAAAACCCAAAGCGGGTTGGGTGAATGAGACGGACTTCGAGCCAGCCCCTGTGCCGTGATTAGCTGATTGTTGATGGCTGATGGAGGCAGAATTTCACAATGCCATCAACCATTCGCTATCAGCCATCCACCACCCCATCGTCTTGACTCCAGAGCTGCCCTGATTCATCGGAGAGGGCATGAAGCTCATCTCTGGAACTGTGGTCGCTGAAAAAGTCATCGAAGAATGTCGCCAAGACATCGCCGCATTGGCGGCTATGGGGAAAAAACCAGGACTGGCGGTCGTGCTCGTCGGAGATGATCCCGCCTCCCGCGCTTATGTGCGGTCCAAGGACAAAAAATGCCGCGAGCTAGGCCTGCACTCGGTCAAACTGGAATTGCCCGCCACCACGACTCAGGAGGAATTGCTGGCACATGTTCAGACTCTGAACCATGACCCTGCCATCCACGGCATCCTGGTCCAGAGCCCACCACCGCCCCACATTGATGAGGCCGCGATCGTTCGAGCGATCGACCCAGCGAAGGACGTGGACGGTTTTCACCCGGTGAATGTGGCCAAACTGGCGCTGGAAGACCCGACCGGCTTTGTCCCTTGCACGCCTCTGGGGTGCCAGCGACTGCTGGTCGAGGCCGGGATCGAGACCAAGGGTGCCCATGCCGTGGTCCTGGGCCGAAGCATGATCGTCGGGAAGCCGATGGCACTGCTGCTCATGGCCAAGGGTCCTGGTGGAGACGCCACGGTGACGGTAGCCCACTCTCGCACCCGTGATCTGGGTGCCATCACCCGGCAGGCAGACATCATCATCGCCGCCATCGGCCGCCCCGAATTCCTCAAAGCCGAGCACGTGAAAGAGGGGGCTGTCGTCATCGATGTGGGCATCAACCGCGTGGAAGCTCCCGACACGCCCAAGGGCTACAAACTCGTCGGGGATGTCGCTTTTGACGAAGTCGCACCGAAGTGCAGCGCCATCACTCCCGTGCCTGGGGGAGTCGGGCCGATGACCATCGCCATGCTGATCGCCAACACGGTGAAGGCCTGCAAACAGAGCTAACGCGCCCCGCTCAGACGTAATCTTCCTGGATTCATCAGGGCCGCCCTGCAAGGTGGCACTGATTTTGCACGTAACTTTTTCAGCGGGACTTCCCCGCTTTCATCGAAGCCCCCTCAGATGACCCCAAAGACCCTCCATTTCCTCCGGTTCCTCGGCGGCAGCCTCGCCGTCGCCGGGTCGCTCGCCTCCGCTGCAGACACCTTTCCGCCTGAACAGATCGAGTTCTTTGAAAAGAACGTCCGCCCTGTGCTAGCCAACAATTGTTATGACTGCCACGGCGCACACAAGCATGAAAACGGCCTGCGTCTGGATCTGCGCAGTGCGATTCTGCGCGGCAGTGACTATGGAAAAGTGGTGGAAGCAGGCAATCCGGCCATCTCGAAGATGATCAAGGCCATCAACCATGCCCCTGGGGTGGAAGCGATGCCAAAAAAGGGCGACAAACTCAAGGCGGCAGACATCGCGGCGCTGGAAAAATGGGTGCAGATGGGCATGCCCTGGCCCGAGGAGAAAGAAGTGGCTCATGAGACCAAGGCCGACCCCAAGTCGCACTGGTCCTTTCTGCCCGTCAAGGCCAGCGCTGAAATCGCCGGGCCCAACCCTGAAGGCGCGGTGGATCGTCTCGTCGGCGCGAAGCTGAAAGCTGCCGGACTGGATTTTGCGCCCGCCGCCGATGCCGCCACTCTTTGCCGCCGCCTGCACGTGACCCTCACCGGTCTGCAGCCGACCTTTGAAGACGTGGAAGCTTTTAAAAAAGCCCACAGCGCGAATGCCGCCGCTAGCGTCAAAGACTTGGTCACCAAGCTGCTCGCCAAGCCAGCTTATGGAGAGCGCTGGGGCCGCCACTGGCTGGATGTCGCACGTTATGCGGATACCGATGGTTATCAGGTCGCCGGACGCAACATCAACTACCCCTATGCCTACACATATCGCGACTGGGTGGTGAAGGCGCTGAATGAAGACATGCCGTATGACCAGTTTCTGAAGTATCAGCTCGCAGCGGATAAGATGACCGCCGCTACGCCGGATTCACCGCACCTCGCCGCGCTAGGTTTCCTGAATGTGGGCGACAAATTCATCAGCGATCGCCACCTGCAAATCGATGACCGAATTGATGTCGTGGCGCGTGGCATGATCGGCCTGACCGTGGCCTGCGCGCGCTGTCACGATCACAAATACGACCCGATCCCCAGTCGCGATTATTACGCGATGTATTCGATCTTTAACAGCAGCCTGGAACCCGAGCCCAAGGAACTGCCGATCATTGGCAAAACAGCGGATGAAGCCGCCTTCAATGAGTATCAGACCAAGATTGCCGAGATCGCCAAGAAGGAACTCGAATTCAAACGCGAGGTCTATGAAGAAGTGCGCAAGCCCGACGCCATTGCCAGTTACCTCGTTTTCGCCCAGGAAGCGCAGACGATCACGGACCGCAACACCCTCAAAGGCCGCGCGGGTGCACTCAAACTCCGGGACAAGGTTGCTGATGACTGGCGTGACTTTTTAAAGCGCCATGCTCTGAGCGCCAAACCCCACCCGGTGATGCTGGCCTGGAAAGAATTCGCCACGCTGCCGGCTGCTGACTACGCCGCGAAGGCACCCGAAATCATCCAGCGCCTGACCCAGCCTGCTGCTGGACTCAATGCCGTGCCGCGCAATGAACTGGCCAAGCGCCCGGTGCCGAAGTCGCTGAATGAAGTCGCTGCCATGTATGCTGACATTTTCCTGACCTGTCTCGATGGTAAGGAACCTGACAATGCGGACTGGAAACAAGTGCGTGAGGTGATCACCGTCGCGCCTTCGCCAATGTCCCTGCCGGTCGAGCGTGCGAATGAGTTCTTCACACGCAAAGACCTGGATCGGCTCACCAAAATGTCCAACGAACGCGTCACGCTGGATGCCTCCCATCCAGGTGCTCCGCCACGGGCCATGGTCAGTTTGGACAAACCCAAACCGGCCGATGTGCGTGTCTTCATGCGCGGCAATCCAGGTCGCCAGGGCGATCCTGCTCCTCGCGGCTGGCTAACCGTCTTTGGTGGCGAGAAATTCTCCAATGGCAGCGGCCGCCTGGAGTTGGCTGAAAAAATCGCCAGCAAAGACAATCCCCTCACCGCCCGAGTCGTGGTGAACCGCGTGTGGACGCAGCACTTTGGCCGCCCCCTGGTCGGACAGACGAGCGACTTCGGTGTACAAACCCCGAAACCAGCGCAGGCAGATCTGCTGGATTATTTGGCCGCGTCTCTGGTGGAAAGTGGCTGGAGTTTGAAAAAACTGCACACCCTTATCCTCACCAGCCGCACCTATGCTCAGAGCACCCAAAGCACGCCCGAGAAGGATCTCAAAGACGCCGAAAACGATCTTCTGAGCCGCCAGAGCCGCCAACGTCTCGATTATGAATCCATGCGGGACGCGATGCTTCAGGCTGCGGGTGAACTGGATGTGACCCAAATCGGCGGACGCGCCCTTGCCCCCAACGCCAAAGACGGTGAAAAGCGCCGCACGGTCTATCAACTCGTCAATCGTTACGATCAGCCCACGGTGCCTGCCATGTTTGACTTTGCGAACCCAGACAGCCACAGCCCCATACGCTACGTGACCACCGTGCCACAGCAGGCGCTCTTCCTCATGAACAGCCCCTTCATGAAACTGCGCGCCACCCAGACCGCCACCAAAGTGCCTCTGGCTGGCAGCACCGTCGATTCCCAGGCCATCAAGTCTCTCTACCAGCGCGTGCTGCTGCGCGATCCCACCGCCCGTGAGTTGGATCTGGCCCAGCATTTCTGCTCGGATGCAGACACCCTGAGCCGTGAGTCAGCCTCTTTCATCTGGCGTTATGGATACGGTCAGGTCGAAAAAGACGCGGCGAGCGGCAAGGTGAGCCTCGGTGGTTTCACCCCGCTGGCACACTTCGGCAAAGTGGGGCAGAGCACCCATCGCTGGACCCCTGCGAAAGAGCATCCTAGCAAAGAATTCGGACATCTCTTCATGGGTGCAGGCAACGGTCATCCCGGTCACTCCTGGCCCGTGGTCATGCAATGGAAAAGCCCCCTGAGCAAAGAACGCCTGCGCATCACCGGTGCCCTCAAACGCAGCAGCGAACGTGGCAACGGCGTGCGCGCCTGGATCATCTCAAGCCTCCACGGCAAGCTGCGCGAAGAGCTCATCAAACCCGCCAGCACCGTGGAAATGAGCGCAGAAGTCGAAATCACTGCAGGTGAGACCCTGAGTTTCGTCGTCGAGTCCGAGAACAATAACACTGACAGTGACAGCTTCACCTGGGCACCACGCATCGAACGCCTCAATGCCCAGAGCGGCCAAGCAACCTTGTTGACCAAAGCCGACACCGATTTCTGCGGTCCTGACGCCTGGCCCCTCAACCGCGCCAAACCCCAAAAACCCCTCGAGCAGCTTGCCCAAGTGCTGCTGATGTCGAACGAGTTTCAGTTTGTGGATTGAACCTCAATACCCCTTTCACAGCACCCCACTCATGGACTCGACCGAGTCTGGACCTAACTTCTGATTCCACTGCCATGTCTCACCACGCCCCCAATCTCGAACATCACTTTCTCACGCGTCGTCAGCTTCTCACGAAGATGGGCATGGGTTTTGGCAGCATGGCGCTAGGAGATTTGATGGGCACCGGCAAAGCTCAGGCAGCGATTGACGGCACCAATCCTTTTGGGGTTCGGCAGCCGCATTTCGCGCCCAAAGCCAAGCGCGTGATCCATTTCTTCATGAACGGTGGCCCCTCGCAGGTGGACACGTTCGATCCGAAGCCGATGCTGACCAAGTATGATGGCAAGCAACTGCCCAACGTGCTGAAAACGGAGCGGCCCACGGGCGCTGGATTAAAATCTCCCTTCAGCTTCAAAAAGTATGGCGAGTGCGGTTTGGAGGTGAGTGAAATTTTTTCCCGGACCGCCAACTTTGCCGATGATCTCTGCGTGATCCGTTCCATGAAAGCGGATGTGCCCAATCATGAGCCCTCCCTCGGGCTGATGAACACGGGTGAAAGTCGCCAACATCGTCCCAGCTTTGGCTCGTGGGTCACGTATGGCCTAGGCTCTGAAAACGAGAACCTGCCGGGTTACATTTCCATGTGTCCCAAAGGCATGCCGACACGCCGGGCGAAGAATTGGCAATCAGCCTTTCTCCCGAGCATCTATCAGGGCACCTACATCAACACGGAAGACACGAATGTGGACAAGCTGGTGGAGTTCATCAAGAACACCTCGCTTGATCTCAAACAGCAGCGTCGTCAGCTCGATCTCCTGTTTGAACTGAATCACAATCACCTACAACAGCGCCAAAATGATCAGCAACTGGATGCGCGCATTCAGAGCTACGAACTGGCCTACCGCATGCAAATGGAGGCCACGGATGCCTTTGACATCACCAAAGAATCCGAAGCTACCCGCCAAGCTTACGGCAACAATGACTTTGGTCGCCAAACGCTGATCGCCCGTCGTTTGCTGGAGCGTGGCGTGCGTTTCATCCAACTCTGGACAGGCGCAGGTCAACCCTGGGATAGCCATGATGAAATCCTCGATCACGCTCGACTCGCCAAAGATGTCGATGGTGCCATCGCGGCTTTCATGGCGGACATGAAGCAGCGCGGTCTTTTCGATGACACCCTGATCATTTGGGGAGGTGAGTTTGGCCGCACTCCAGCGGTGGAATTGCCCACCCCAGGCTCCAATGCTGGAAAACAACGCGGTCGCGATCACAATCACTACGGCTTCAGCATGTGGCTAGCAGGCGGTGGCACGCGCGGGGGTTACACCCACGGAGCCACCGATGAGTTCGGTTTTGCGGCGGTGGAGAAACCCGTCCATGTGCATGAGCTGCACGCGACACTTCTGCACACGCTGGGCTTTGATCACACGAAGTTCAGCTACAGATACGCAGGCCTCGACTTCCGCCTCACAGGCGTGGAAGACTGCAAAGTTGTTTCTGACCTGCTGGCGTAAACCGAAGTTAGGACAGACGATTCAAGGCGTGCTGGAACCTTCCGACACGCCTTACTTCTTGCCCGTCTGTTTGCTGCGCAAGCCGAGCCAAGTGGCGATGTAACAGCCGACGATCCACAGGCCCAAGCTGGCGAGCGCGACGACTGCGTGATTCAGGTCCCGGTAAATGATGCCCATGGGATAAAGCACATCGTCACGTTCCTCGACGCTCTCCTGGTATTTTTTCACGCCACGAATCATGTCGAAACGATTCACGTGCTCACCCGCGTGACCTGCGAAGACGAGTAGATTTTGCCAGGATTTGTTGTGCGGTGAGACCTTGTCGTAATCCTCACTCACGGTGCCATCGATCGTCTCCCACTCGATCGTTTCGCGTTCGCCACCGGGCGTGAGAAAGACCGGATACTTCGTGCGATTGGACATGCGCGGTGTGGCTTGGCCATAGAGATGCGCCACGTCCATGATTCGCTGCGCGCAGTAGCTCGGCACCACCACGCTGGCCAAGCGAACACTCGGAGTCATTTCAGGCCGAGTCACCACAAAACCGCCGAACAAAATTTGCGGAATGAGCACCAGTGGCACCCATAGCACCGCCTGTGTGCTGTTACGAACCAGAGCAGAGATTGCCAGACCAATCGCCACCCCCACCGCAGCGGTCGCCAAGAGTGCCAGCAGCTTCAGCACAAGATTGGAAACGAAGACACGCGTCAGGGTCATCGGAACGTCCAACCCAGTCTCGCGAGATTCCTCACCCCGGGGTTCTGTCGCTTCCATCAGGCTATCGGCGATTTCAAAGAAGGACCCCAAATTGACCACGAGGGACACAGCCCAGGAGTTGGCTTGCTGCGTCTCCTTGGCCGCCGCTGTTTCCAAACTCGCCGCCGCGTCACCCGCTTCCGTGGGCGCTTGGCCTTCCTCAACGACGGAGAAACCATCATCGACCACAGGCGCGTCCGCCGTTGCCGCAGGAGCGGGATAAAGCCGCGCGGTCATTTTTTCACGAAACACCTCATGATCGAGATCCGCCGGATGAATGACATGGGCCACGGTCAGCGTGACCAAAAACAGCAAGAGCGCCTGAAGGCCGGTGACTGCACCCAGAAACAGATACTTGCTCTGTAGATAACAGTTCATGCCTAGACCACAGACCCGCTCGCGGCGAAAGATCGGCAGCTCACGAACAATCTGCTGAGCACCATTGCTGCACCCGAACCAAAGAGTGGCCACGATGCAAAGGAAGGAACGCAGAACCGTGTCATCGGCCACCCAACCCACGAGCAATGCGATGAGCAGTGGCTGGGCTGCGAGAAAGACGAGATTCAGCGTGTCAGCCTTCAAAATAGCCCACTGACGGCGCAACAACACTGTGAGACTGCGCAGATACCCACCGCCACGACGGGTATTTTCAGCCGTGATGGGCACCTCTGTGTTTTGGCTACCAAAATCAGGCCGCTGATGCTGCCCCTGGCGCTTCTCAAACTCCGCTCGCCATTGCAGGCCCGTTTTTCCACCTTCCTTCAGCGGAGTGGCAAACAGCTGATAAATCTTCAGCAGCGAGGTCACGCCAAAATAATCCAGCGCCATCTCCGAGGCGGGACGCAGACGAAACTCCGAAGTGCCTGTGGCTCGACTTCCTGTGATGCTCAGATCAGTTGTCGCCTCCGTGCGACTCTCTGGACGTTCCGTGTCCATGTCACAAACGACATTCGCATCCTGGATGAAGATGAGTTTGTCAAAAAGCTGCGCGTTTTCCAAAACGTGCGTGGTGCAGACCACGGTGCAGGTTTTTGCCAACGTGTTGAGCAGGCTCATCAATGAAAACTCCGTGGCGGGATCGAGCCCTGACGAAGGTTCATCGAGAAACAAAACGGAGGGTTTGGAGAGCAACTCCGTCGCAATGCTGACGCGCTTGCGCTGTCCTCCTGAGAGTTGAGAGATGCGCTTTAGCCGATGCTCACTCAACCCCAGACGCTCAATCGTCTCATCCACCAGACTGGCGATGGCACGGTCGGGTGTCTCGGGTGGCAAACGCAGACGGGCGCTGTAATGGAGCGCATTTTCCACCGTGATCTCCATGTGGACGATGTCATCCTGCGGCACGAATCCGATGCCTGCGGCTGCCATCTGGCGCGGATCACCGAGCGGCACGTCATTGATGTAAACTGTGCCTTGAGTCGCCGGGCTGATGCCACAGAGCGCATTCAAGAGTGTGGACTTCCCCTGACCGCTGCCACCGACGATGCCGACAAAGGTGCAGCGGTCGATGTCGAGACTCACGTCGTTTAAGATCGTGCGTCCCGATTTCAGCACCACGCTAATCTTTCGGGCCTCCACACGCCCTCCGGTCTGGCGCGGCACTCGGCGCAGCGAATGCCCCGTGAACTCAAAGGTGTAACTTCCCACCTTCATGCGGTCACCGACCTGAAGTTTCTTTTGGTGGAAAAATTGATCGTTCAGCGGCGTGCCGGCCTGACTTTTATCGGTGGCAGTCCAGTCGCCCTGCGCATCTTTTTCTAGCAACACGTGCTCACGCGAGATCGCAGAATCGGCTGCATCGAGCAGGAGTTTATCCGCCTCTGCCGCCTCACCTGCACTGCGCCCCAAGAGCACCCGGGTCAGTTTGCTCAGGCGCAGTTCATTGGTCGGCTGCCCTCGGAAGACGGGCTGATCCGGCACGCGTTGAAAGCGAATGAAGGCATCTGGCAGCTCAATCAAATCCCCATGCTGAAGGTAGGCCTTGGCCATCACCGGGATGCCATTGATACGCATGGAGCGCCCTGCGACATTGGAAAAGGGCTGAAGCGCCCAGGTCGCTGAACGCTGATCCCAGGACAGGCTAGCGTGTTCGGGCAGCAGATTCGAACCGCTCAGGCAGAGATCACAGGTCGTCGCAGAGCCGATTTTCAGAGTGGCTGTGCTGAGAAGGTAGTGGGCAGGATGAGCACCACTGGCGCAGACGGAGATATGGCCATTCATAGCTAACAGGAAAATAGGCCAGGACTGAAGTCTGTCTCAGCATTGGCTAGGGTCTTCTGGTTTAAATCCTGCTTATGTTTTTTACAAGTCACAAGAAATTGACTGGTCAAACAATCCCACTGGTGATTTGATTCCACCGCTCGAAGCGCAACTCATTTCAAATTCTGACTATGAAGACACTGATCTCCCGACTCACCGTTTCCGCTATTCTTGCCTCCATGCTGGCTGGATGCACCAACATCAAAGATGACGGCACCCGCACACGCACGGAAGGTGCCCTTGCTGGCGCCATCCTCGGCACCGCTCTCGGAGCGGTCATCGGCGCACAATCAGGCAATGCCGCACGCGGAGCCATGCTAGGTGCTGCACTGGGTGGCGGTGCTGGTCTGGCTTATGGCAATCATGTCGCCAACAAAAAAGCCAACTATGCTTCGGAAGAGCAATGGCTGGATGCCTGCATCGCCCAAGCCCGCGCGACGAATCAACGTGCACGCAATTACAACAGCAACCTCAGCGCCCGCATCAGCCGCCTGCGCAATGAAATCGCCGCCGCCAAAGCCACCGGAAACCGAGGCATGCTGCGTGAAAAGAAAGCTGAAATCATCAACCTCCAGAGAGAAACCTCCAGCGAGCTGAAGAAGGTGGACAACGAAATCAACAGCCAGCAAAACGTGCTGGGCCAAGCCTCTAGCTCAGGCCTGCGCCAGGAAGTCATCAGCCTGAAGGGCAACCGCAGCGCGATGTCCAGCAACTACGACCGCCTCGCCAGCCTCAATAGCTCGATCGACGTCTGATCGATTGCCGCCTCCCTTCATCCTCGCCCCTTTGAGTTTATGAACCGCACGATCTTCCTTAGCCTTGGTCTCGCGACCTGTGCCCTCTCCTTAACGAGCTGCGAAACCACCGGTGATCCGACTCAGGGTGGCCTCTTTGGCTGGTCCCAGAACAAGGCCGATTACCGCATCGCCGAAAGAAGAGACACGCTTTACAATCTGGATCGGGACAATGACCGCCAGCAGCGCCGCACGCAGTCGCTCCAGTCCGACTACTCCCGGATGAAGAACTCTCAATGATGAGATGGCGTCAGCTACACCTGAGGGTGGTCGTGCCTGTGCTCTTCGCACTCAGCACGTCCACCTCCAGGCTGCACGCACAAGCCGACGCGCGAGAGCTGGATACCGCCACCGAGATCCTCCGCGAATGCGCTAGCATGCTGGAAAAGCGCTGCTTTTACCCGCTGAATGCAGCCACGGTCCTCTCCAAGGCTCTGTCCGAACTGCACAAAGCAGGCGGTGCCCCAGGAGCGGATGCCCCGCCTCCGCCCGATCTGACCCAGCTCTCTGAAGCCGAGGCGATCCAAACGACACGTGCCCATCTCAGCGCCCTGACCGCCCTACCTGGTCAGCGGCTCAGTGCCCTCGAACTCGCTGAGGCTGCCTTAGAGGCTTACTGCCGGACCATCGACCCCTACACTCGTTATTCCACCGCGGAGGATGCGGCTCGCCTGGACAAAGCGCGCACAATCCAAGGCAGTGGCATCGGCATGACCTTGCAGGAAAAAGACGGCTTTTTCTACTGTTACCCCTTCCCAGAAAGTTCCGCAGCGCTCGCAGGCATCCGCCCTGGAGACAAGCTCCTCACCGTCGATGGGCGCCCACTCCAGGGAAAATCGATCAATCTGATCGGCACCTGGATTAAAGGCGCACCTGGCACTCCGGTGAATCTGCGACTCGAAAAAGGCGGCACGGGCAGAGCCCAACTGCTCGCTGTCACACGTGAAGCTGCGGTCGCCCAGCCCATTTACAAAATCGAACGTGACAGCGGTGGAGTTGTCATTCGGTTGAGGCGTTTTGAGCCCGGCTTGGCCGAAAAAATTCGCGAAGAACTCGCCGCCCAACCTTCCATTCGCCTCCTTACCCTCGACTTGCGCGGCAACCAAGGCGGCAACGCGAGAGCTGCCATTGAGGTCGCCCAACTCTTTTTAGAATCCGGCAAAAAGATCCTCACCATCCTCGAACGAGGCATGAAACCGTTGGATTTCACTTCTGAAAACGCCAGCCCCTTCAGACCCACCCAGATTTCCATTCTGCAAGATGAAGGCACTGCAAGTGCGGCCGAGATCGTCATCGCCGCGCTGGCGGAAAACCTACCTGGAAAAGCTGCCAGCCAGGGAGAGAAGTCGTATGGAAAAGGGGTGGTTCAAGATGAAGTCGCGCTCAGCAGCGGCGGCAAACTCATCGTGACGGTGGGCATGATGTTCGGCCCCGGCGGTCTTTCCTGGAATGAAACCGGCCTCCTTTCCTCCACGACCGCCGATGGCAAAATTTACAGTGATCGAGCCATTTCCATCACCAAACCCACCGCAGGTCCGAAACCCGTGGTGAAATTGGTCGATTAAAAACTCCCCCATCAGGGAAGCAGCACATCGGTTTCCTT
Organism: Verrucomicrobiaceae bacterium; assembly: GCA_027483245.1. Lineage (GTDB taxonomy): Bacteria > Verrucomicrobiota > Verrucomicrobiia > Verrucomicrobiales > Verrucomicrobiaceae > Prosthecobacter. Next base: position 12,385 of record JAIXVB010000645.1, read on the forward strand.
GGTGTTGCCTTCGAAGGTATTGCCTTCCATCACAGGCTTGGCTCCGCTGGCGATCAAGATGGCGGTGCTGTTGAAGGCGCAGTGATTGCGCAGCACTTGAGGAGCGAAATCCAGCCCATCGATCGCGATGCCATGTCGCCCGCCCTTCACGCATTGATTTCCTTCGATTAGCACGCTCTGACCCGCAGAACCGAGGGCGATGATGTTGCTGTGGGCATTGCCGATGAATTTAGCGCCCCGAGCCAGCGATCCCGGCCCACAGTCCAGGAACTGAACTCCATACTTGGCGTTTTCATTCACTTCCCCGCCCTCGATCTGAGCGATGGCAGCCGACTCAGCGACCACACCACCGCCACCCGTCCCGCTTTCCGTGCCTTTGCTGGCACCTCCTGCGAAGACAAATCCATTTTTATTGAAACGCCCTTCTTTGACTTCCGCCTTGGAATCCTGCCCCAAGATGTAAAGTCCATTCAAGACATTCTCACTGGCGCTCAGGCGCTCAGCCTTGAGCAGAGCTGCCTCTTGTACTGCCGTTCCATTTTGTTGATTGCGGAGGCATTCCAGACCTTTCACTTCCGCAGTCGTGGCACGACCCGTGACCAGCAGGCCGTCCGTGCCATTGCCAAGAGCTTTGCAGTCTTCCAAGAGGACTGAGGCTCCGCGCCCGACCTGAAAACCGGCAGCTAGATTTCGCTGAGCCGTGCAGCGGGTAAAAGTCACACGACTACTGCCTTCGACCTGCACTCCACTGCCCAGACCGCTTTCAAAAAGACAATCCTCAAAGGTGACTCGACTTGAGAGAATGCTGACCACCGCAGCACCCGCAGAACCTGGGCTGAGATCACCATCGCCATGCGTGAAGGTGATGCCGCTGATTTTGAGCTGAGTTTTGAGCTTGTCTGCCTCCATGGCATTGCCCAGCTTTCCATCCACGCTGATCAGCACGCGCGCTCCAGCCTCTGCGGCCAAAGAGACGCCGTCCACCAAACGCACCGTTTCTTCATAGGTTCCAGCTTTGAGCTTCACTGTTTCTCCCGCCTTTGCTGCGGCCAGAGCGGCCTGAATCGTCGGATAACCATCGGGGACTACCAATCCAGCCGGAGGCTTGCTGGGCATGGTCGGTTCAACCGTGGGTTGAGAAGGTTTCGGCTTGGTCTCGGTGGGGAGCGGGTCAGGGATTGTCTGAACGATCTCAGGTGTCGGCACCGCGGCGGATGGTCTGGAGATCAACGTTGAAATTTTCGGCCAAAACAAGGCACCCGATCCGCCTAGGACAACCACAGCGGCCCCGACCAGCACCCAAGGCAGAATGGATTTCGACTTTGGCTCCCCCCCTTGGGGTTTGGTCACGTCCGTGACACTCGCGACGGTCACTCGAGGGGGCACCGCCGTCTCCATCTGCAAAGGAGACAACGCGCTACTAGCCCGAACCGTCACGGACCGAGCTGCCGATGGGGCCGTGTCAAAACTGGCCACCGCACCGGTTGGCAGGGACGGATCACCGAAGGCAGAAGGGGATAAGGATGGAGCTGGCACGGCCCCGCCCAGCCCCAGCAACGCACGCACCTCCTCAGCGTCAGCCGGGCGCAATTCAGGATTCTTTTCCAAACAACGACGAATCGTTTCCTCCCACTCAGGCGGAAAGGGCTGGGTGTTGGTCAGTCCGAATTCGAGACGACGCTCGACGATGCTCAGAGGTGTCTCTTCGCGAATCTGGCGGCTCAAGTCACCTGTGTGGAAAGGCGGCTTTCCAGTGAACAGCTCATAAAGCGTGCTGCCCAGCGAATAAATATCATCGGTGATGCTGGCGGACTTTCCAGAGGCCTGCTGAGGGCTCATGTAGGCCAGCGTGCCTGTCGAATTTCCCGCGATGGTGACGCGAGTCAGCGAGTCTTGGATGCTGCGGGCAATGCCAAAATCCATGATCTTAAGATCGCCCTTCGAATTGATGATCAGATTCGGGGGTTTGAGATCCCGATGAGCGATTCGGGCGCTGCGGTGTGCATAAGACAGGCCATCCAAGATCTGCGAGACCCAGCGAGTGACCTGATGGGGTTCGAACACTTTGTTTGCTTGGCGCACACGCAGTTTGGCGAGCGTGTCACCGTCCACATACTCCATACAAATGGCCGCGTGCTGATCGTCCAAAAAGAAGTCGTAAATCCTGACGATGTTCGGATGCGAAAGATCCTGACCGCGCACCGTCTCACCTTTCAGTTCTTCAATCGCCGCGTCATCCGAGCGCAAAGTTTCTGGGGCAAACTTCAGCGCGACTTCTCGGCTCAAGCGTGTGTCTTCTGCCAACCAGACAACTCCCATGCCACCTCGCCCGAGGACACGCTTGAGAGCAAATCTCCCAAAAGCGAGGTCTCCCGATTGATGACCACGCATGGTGGGCCCAAAATCAATATCATCCAGATTGGCGGGTGTTTTCTCGCTCATGAGGTGCGCAGACTTTGGACCTGAATGAGAGGCGTTCAAGGCTCAAGTCCAGGAACCAAGATCGCCCTCCAAAAAAACAGGCCACCCGTTGAGGGGTGGCCTGTTGGGTAAACCTAACAGTCGGATGACCGCTTAATTGCTGTAGCTGGAAGGCTTGGTGACAGCCTGGAAACCATCCGCAGCTGTGCTCTTCGTGGTGACAGTCGCAGGTTTGGAGGGTGTCGGGCGCTTGGTCACGACCACAGGCGTCGGCTTGGGCTCGATGTAGGTGTTGTGATACGTGCAGCTGGAGAGCAGAAGACCAGTGGTCAGAGAAGTAAGAATGAGTTTCATGGATTTAAGCGATGGAAGGGATGAAGACGAAGAACGAACTGGAGATTATTTCTTTTCAACCGCGCCAGGAGGCAGGGCATTGGCACCCGTGGACTCATTGCCAGGATTGCCGTCGCCATTCAGGATTCCCTCTTTCGGCACACCACGGCGACCGACGAGAACCGTGTAGGAGGCGAGGCCATTGGCGCGAGCCATGTGGAGATAGACCACTGCGGTGCCGTTGTAAGAAGAACGGAACTGAACGCCTGCCAGTTTTGAGGAACGGCGATCATCCAGGATCAATTGGCCGACTTCATCATAGACGTAAATGTCAGCGTCACGAGCAAAGTCGTCGGTGCCGACGAGGAAGACGTAATCCAATCCACGGGTCACTGGGATGAGGAATCTTACCGCTTGGCCACTGCCGAGCACGCCGGAGTGATCAGTTGGAGCCATTTGGAATGACTTCGCGATGTAATCGCGCGCCATACGATAAGCCACGTCTTCTGCCTGAGCAGGGTCAGCGTGGAGGGGGTTGAGAGATCCAAAGAGGACGGCAGCAATGAGGAGATGGCAGATGGGCTTCATAGCGGGCGAAGATTACGCGACTAATTTCAAGGACTGCAAGAAAAATGAGCGTGCCAACTATTGAACAAATTCTCCAGAAAGTTTTTGGGCAAGATCAGCCATTCGCTGAACATCTGGCTTCGCGATGGTTCCATCCAAGGGGATATTGACGATGGAATAGATATCCCCCAGGGCAGAAGAAAGCTTGGCCACTCGTGCATTTTGCTGAGTCGCCGTCGGCAGGGCCTGCATTTCCTTGCTCATTGCTTTGACGAGCATGGGCTCGCGCAGGTAGTTAGAAAGTTCAGGTGTGTAACGTTGATTGATCACATGAGCTGCGTAATGCGCTCCCTGAAGCCAACCCGAAGCGATGATCAAAGTGCGGCGTTTCTCGTTTCCTTTTTCACTCAGTGACTGGAGGATGTCCACCTGGAGGCAACCCATTTCCCAAAACACCAAGAGCCACTGCCCTTTATTCGCCAATGCTCGGGTCTTTTTAGCGCGCTCGAGTTGGCTCTCAGCGACCTTCAATTTCTTAGCCAGCGCTTCGATGTCACTCGCGCATTCGTTCAGAGCATTCGCATCCTGGGCCTTCACCGCCATGATGCCATCCGCGATTCTCACGCCGAGGGCAAGGCAGACATCGGTTTCTGCGGTCAGGCTCTTGAGGTCAGCATTGCTGGCCACTTCGCGATAGACGTCTCCCCACTTCACACCCTTGCTACCCAGGGCTGCGTCAAGGCCCAAAAACTTATCCATGGGGCTGGGTAAACCGAGCTCTGAATCCTGCGCTTGGGAAATGTCGAAGGCAGCTTTTTGCTCCTGCGCAGGTAAGGACAAGGAGATAAAAATCAGGGCGATGACTGGGAGGATTCTTTCCATGACAAGATGCGGTTCTGATTTACTTTCGCCAGTTTGTAGGGTTCACGAAACTGTCTTCAAAGCTAACGCCCTACAGCCCTGAATGGTCAAGCCAGATTCTCACCATGAAAGCAAAAACATCTTCACCCAACGCACAGGCGGGCAGACGCTTGTGTAGTCTTTTATTGGCTGTCTGTTGTCTCCTGCCCAGTTGTCTCGAAGAGGAGGGTCAGGTGCGTGAACTGCGCCAACTGAGAGAAAAACTGGTTTTGGCTGAAAAGAAAGCGGCCGAGTTGGCTGAGGCCGCCGCAGAAGCCCAAAACCAAGCCCCTGCCGCCCCCAGTGTTCCTGTCTCCGATGATTCTGGGACAGCGGCTTTGAAGAGGCAGTTGAGCGAGCTGGAATCCAAACATGAGGCTCTGCAGAAGGAACTGCAAGCGGCCAAGTCAATGGCCAGTGCGGCAAACGAAACGAGCTCGAAACCCGCCGATGCCGGTCAGTTCAAAGACTTTGTCAAAGGCATCGAACGAGACTTGATGGAACAAGCCAGCACCCTTCAACAGCAGCTTCAAGAAGCGGCCCCCACCGTGGCCATTGAGGGCATCACGGTGAAACGAATTGCCTCCGGTTTCAGTTCTGAGATCGTGTTCAATGTGGCCGATGGCAGTGGCCAAACACGGCCCTACGCTTTCCCTGTTCAAGCCATGCTCGATGGCAAATGGCGCGTGCCCAGCGTGGCGGATGTGCAGCGCAATTTGGCTTCGGCAACCCAGGCAGCGCCTGTGCGGCCAGCGGCCCCAGCCTACGCTCAAGCTCCTTCCCCAGCACCCACACCTGCCGTGCCACAGGCAGCTCCAGCACCGGCTTCACCGATGAGTGCGCAAGAAACGGTCACGATCCGCTGGGATTCGGCCAATCCAAACGCGGCACGTCCCGCAGCACCGCAAGCGACGCAGACCACTGCAGCCGTCCCCCCACCTGCGCCAGCTCCGACGCGGCCCGCACAACCGACAGCCCCTGCTGCGCCACGTGTTCCTGCTCCGGTGATGCCCGTAACCCAGGATGTGCAGATCCGCTTCGAATAAGGCCGAGACATGTCACATCTCTCGCGTTTAGAGCAGGAACTAACACGACGGTTCGTTTTGCAAAGTCGTGTTCAAGCTCCTTCCGGGCTGCACCGCCGTTTTCTGGGCAAGTTTGCCGGACAGCCGCAGTCGAACCCTGTCATCATCACCTGTGCCACTTACCCGGCGCTGCCTGATGAGTCGGTGGAATTGCAAACGCGGCTGGCCAAACGGATGCAGGCACCAAAGTCTCCCACACTGACAACGGTGCGTGATTTTCAATTCGATCCCGAATTTCACTGGATGGCGGCGGAGATGCCTTCGGACAGAGACTTGCGCGACATCCTGCGTGTGCAGCAAAGGCTCAATGTGGAGGACGTCGGTTGGCTGATGGGCGCTCTGAGTGAGGCGCTGCAAAGTGCGGTCGAACAAGGCTGGCCACGCCTGTCTTTGGATGCCTCGCAAGTCTTTCTCGAACTGGAGGAACGACGCGCCAAGCTGCACATACCTGACATGCCTTTGTTTGGGTTCTCGACCCTGACCATCACGGACACCCTACACACGATGGCCTTCAATCCGGCAGCCTTTGCCAACCAAGAGGTGCAGGTGCCGGATTCCACACGGGATTATGTGACCCCTCTGGCCGCCCTCTGCTGCGAGGCCCTGGGTGCAGCGGCTCCTTCGGGTGGCGGTCAAAATGAGCGCTTCCGTGCCATCCCGGTTCTGACCACGCATCAAAACACGCTCTTGCGCACCGCTCTTGCCGGAGCACAGCGACACGGCTTTGATCACGTCGATGATTTTGTGGCTCAATTCCTCAGCGCTGGCGAGGCCCCAGGCACCCATCACACACACCCGACTCACCGACCGACGGCTACCGCGAGCACCGCGTCCACCCCACCGGCTACCGCAGCTCCGGTGGCCCAATCAACCATCACTCCACCGCCGCCACCGACGGCTCCCCTTTCACGCTGGGAGGCCTTACCCATGGGTTACCAGCTCATTCGTGAACTGCGCACGGCGGAAAATTGGCGTCTTTGCAAAGCCAAGCATCATGCGCAGGGCGAGGTCCTGATCACGACCTTCGATGTCTCCACGGAATTGGCGGAGTCTCAGCGGCGTTTGGCGGGTATCCTTCAGTCACTTCAGCAGACTGCGAATACGACCCTGATTCGCCCTCTGGAAATGCTTGGAGACAGCCGAAGCCTGCATGTCGTCCGCACTCAACCGCCAGGTCGCACACTTTTAGATGTGTTGCGTGAACATCGCAGTTTTAGCCGACCCGCGACCGCTCGCTTACTGGCGGCGATTCATTCGGCCTATGAGGCCTTATGGGCCTGCGTGCCAGGCCGCCCGATGGCCACTTCTCTGGATCAATTCTGGCTTCCAAATGAAGGCGGCGATTCAGAGAATAAAAATCTGCTGCTCCTTGATGTGTCACAGCTGGTTGTGGAGTCCTTTGCTGACCTCACCGCAGCGAACTCCTATCCGGTCAATCATTTCGCGCGGCTCACCCTTTCGCTTTTGGGGCAAGATGGCGGCACCCTCACAGGCGCGGGCCCTTCTCGATTCACTCCCGTGCCAGAGCTGAGTTCGGAGGTGAATGGTGTGCTCCGGCGCGCGCTCATGCCTGACCCGACGGGTGAACTCACCCTGCCCTGGCTTCTCTCTCAGGTGACGGCGGCACTCGCAGGTCACACCGCTGTCGCCCATGCCAGCCGTCAAGTGATGCAGGTGCCTGAAGCCATGCGCGATCTGCCCCTGAAGCCTGCCAAGCGCATTCGGCTCCAACCCAAGTCGGCAGATCGCCCCATCATCGCCCTCATTGCAGATGACACCTTTTGGTTAGGCCGAGTCGGCACACACAGCGATTTTGTGGCTCAATTTCGCCCGCGCAGCCCGGTGAATGACAACCGCACCAAATGCATCAGCCGCACTCAAATGCGCGCTTACTTGCACAATGGCCAGGTGCAGCTCGAGGAAAAAAGCAGCACCAATCCCTCCCACTCCGGTGGGCGAAGATTAGCCGAGACCGAGGTGGTGCAGCTGCCCATCACCATCGTTCTTGCGGGTGAATATCCCATCGAGATCCGTGCCCTGAAATCCGCTTACGCTCCCCCTGGACCTGCGGTCGTCGGCTGGGCCGCCCCCAGTCAGCGACCTCTGCGACGCGGAGCCTGTTCGTTTCAAGCCCTGGAACGTGGGGTGCTGCCCTTTGAAGCGGCCTGGATTTTTACCGATGCCAGCCTGATTTCAGATGTGAATGGGCAGCTGATTTTTGACGATTATTCTCCCAAGAACAGCGCGGCCAGATTCCATCACCATGCCGATGTTTTCTGGGTCGAGGCCACCTCAGTCTCCCGCATCATCCTCAATGGACAGCCCCTCAAAGAAGGTGAAGTCGCGCCGATTGGCGATGGTGACGAGCTGCGACTCGCGGAGGAAGTATATATCGTCACCGCCTGCGCCATTGAGGCGGCCAGTTGATCCTCTCTCCTGATGAAATCGTTCTTTTTCACACTTCTCATTCTTGGCTCTGCCTTTGTCGCCTACGACTACTTCCTCGCAGCACCGTGGGAACGTGTCATCTTTAAAAAAGGGCCTCCGCCCGCGACGGCGAAACCCAAATCAACGATCCCCGACCACGTGATCGAAGACGACGGGCCTCCCGTGCCCAAGTCAAAACCCGTGGCAACGACGACCTACACGCCGACGATCCCCGCGCTTCCATCCGAGGCGTTCGTGCCGCCAACCATCCCTTCTGTCGAGGCCCTCACTCAAAATTGGACCGTCATCCCACCCCAGGCTTTTCCACGTTCAGTCACGCTGAAAAAGGATTTGCTGATCAAGATGAGCGTCGGTGCTTCCACGCTCAAAGCCGGCGCAACAGCCTTCGCCCTGAGCTCCCAGGGCCCATTGCTCACACTCGCCCCGACCGAAACCTCGGCCGCTCGTGGCACCCTGGCAGTGACTGACACTGATTTCCCTGAGCAAATCCAAGCCACCTATGCCAAATGGAAGGTTGATCAAATTGAGCGCGCCAAAGCCGCCTGGACCGCACGGAAGACGATCAAAACAGGTACCGCCATCGACAAAAGCACCGTCTCCAATGGACAAGGCATCAACTTCACGGCCGAAGGTAAACCGGTCCAGAATGCCAATGGCAGCTACAACCTGCTGCTCGCCGTCATCTCTGCCGGTCACATCAGCGATGTGGACCCCAATAAAGTCGTCCACTGGAGCGAGCCCAGCCTGCAAACCATCGACGAAAAACCCACCTGGGTGATCGATGTGCGTTATCTCGCGAGAACGATCTTTGGGCCGATGGAGGTGGATAGCCACGCTCATGTCCGCGAGGGCCGACTTGTGCGTTGGGTCTATGATTCGGGTGAACCTTTGCCTTGAGATTCACTTCGAGGCTTGTCTCTGTCTCAGAGCCGGGCACTCTCAGGGCTCGCATGTCCGCCGCGCCCATTCAGTTTTACAATCGACTCACTCAATCTCTGGAAACCGAAGCCGTTTATGGCGAAGGTCCTCTCCGTTTTGTGTATGAGAACCCCGTGGGCAAGCTCGCCCTCGAAGTGCTGGTGAAACGCGCGCTGTTTTCTCAATGGTATGGTGCCCGCATGGACACCCCCGCTAGCGCTGAGAAAATCCTGCCCTTCCTCGCCGAGTTCGGTGTCGATGCCACTGAGTTCGCAGAGCCCGTGGAGAGTTATCAGAGCTTCAATGACTTCTTCTATCGCAAACTCAAACCCTCCGCACGGCCCATCGTGGCTGCGCCCGACGCCATCGCCCTGCCCGCGGATGGACGTCATTATGTGATTCCCGATGTCTCCGAATGTCGCGACTTTTTCATCAAAGGCGTGCGCTTTGATCTGCCTGCGCTGCTAGGGGATAACACCCTGGCGGAGTCGTATGCACGGGGCTCTCTGCTCATCTCGCGCCTTTGCCCCACGGACTATCATCGCTTTCATTTCCCCTGTGATGGCACCCATGATACACCGCGTGAGATTCATGGCCCGCTGTATTCCGTGAGCCCCATCGCCCTCATGCGCCGCCCCAGCATTTTGTGGGAAAACAAACGCTGCATCACCCAGCTGCAAACGCCAACCTTGGGAAAGGTCCTGCTGCTCGAAGTCGGAGCCACCTGCGTCGGTTCCATCGTTCACACCTCATCCCCTCAGCGACCAGTGCGAAAGGGCGATGAAAAAGGTTATTTCCGCTTCGGCGGTTCTTGCTTCATCACCCTCTTCGAACCAGGCCGGATGCGCTTTGCCGAGGATTTGCTGGAAAACAGCGCTTCGGGCCGTGAAGTCTATGCACGGATGGGCGATGTCGCAGGCTGGTCCACACACTAACTTCGCTTCTTCACTCCCTTGTCCGATACCGACACCATCGCCACTCACACACCGATCCACGATGCCCGTGAAGCATTGCGGAAATACTTTGGTTTTCGCGAGTTCTTGGACGGTCAGGAAACGGTCATGGCCAACATTCTGAGTGGGCGAGACACGTTGGTCATCATGCCCACGGGCGGCGGTAAGTCGCTGTGTTATCAACTCCCGGCCATGGTGATGGAAGGTGTCACCCTCGTGGTCAGCCCCTTGATCGCCCTGATGAAAGATCAGGTCGATGCCTTGGAGCGACGCGGCATTCCCGCCACGGTGATCAATAGCACGCTGTCTCTCTCCGAGCAGACACAGCGAATCGATGCCCTGCGTCGCGGCGAATATAAGCTGGTCTATGTCGCTCCTGAGCGCTTTCGCAGCCGCATGTTTGTGAACACGATGCGCCAAGTCGAGATCGCCCTCTTTGCCGTTGATGAGGCTCACTGTTTGTCGCAATGGGGTCATGATTTCAGGCCCGATTATTTTCGGTTAGGCGAGGCCTTGGAACAACTTGGCAGACCGCAGGTCGTCGCACTCACCGCCACCGCGACCCCGGAGGTGCGTGATGACATCGCCCGTGTCTTGGACCTGCGGGATCCCTTCATCACGATCCGTGGCTTTCAGCGCCCCAACCTCAGCCTTAACGTCACACACACCAAAAAAGCCGACGAGAAGTATCAGCGTCTCAAGAAGATCATCGAAGACTACAAAACGGGGATCATCTACTGCTCCACCCGCAAGCGAGTCGAAGAAGTCGGCGACACTTTGCGTGAGCTAGGAGTGAAGGCCATCCAGTATCACGGCGGGCTGGATGACAAAGAGCGTGAGGATCGGCAAAACAAATTCATCTCCAAAAAACACGATGTCGCGGTCGCTACGAATGCCTTTGGCATGGGCATCGACCGCTCTGATGTGCGCTTCGTTGTCCACTATGACATCCCGGGCAGTGTCGAGGCGTATTATCAAGAAGCTGGGCGCGCCGGGCGTGATGGTGAGCCCTCCTGGTGCGAGTTGTTCTTTAACTTCGCTGACACCAAGACCCAGGATTTCTTCATTGAGGGCAACAACCCGACGGTCGAGACCATTCAAAGCATTTATCAAACCCTGCAAAACTGCTCGAACAGTCAGCATGAAGTGGAACTGAGCATTGATGACCTCACTGAAAAAGCCGGGGTCAAAAACAGCATGTCAGTCGGTTCTGCCCTCAGCCATCTCTCACGGATCGGTTACATCGAGCGCTTTGACATCCCAGGCAAACGCATCCGCGGCACGCGACTGCTGCAGCCGGAGGTTTTGACGCGAAGCCTCAAACTCGACACCACCGCCATGCGGGAAAAAGATCGTCGAGATCGCAGCAAGCTGAAGTCGATGATCGACCTTTGTTACGATGAGCAGCGTTGTCGGCAACAGCAGATCCTAGCCTACTTTGGCGAGACCGAGAGCCAGCCCTGCGGCACCTGCGACATCTGCCGCCGCAGTGGGGTTCAGGTCGTTCGTGAAGGCACTGCCTCAGAGGTCACGCTGCTCCGCCAGGCCCTCAGCGGCATCGCCCGTATGTCAACCAAACGCGCGGATGGCAGTTGGGAAGGTCGGTTTGGCAAAGGGCGGATCATTCAAATGCTCGTCGGCAGCAAATCCAAGGAGATCGTCGATGCGGGGCTCGACCAACTCAGCACCTACGGTTTGCTGAAACACCTCGGCACGAATGCCTTGCACCCCTTGTTTGCAGAGATGGAAAAGCAGGGCCTGATCGAAACCAGCACCGGGGACTACCCCATTGTTTCGATCACGGTGAAAGGTGCCCAAGTCATGAAGACGGGAGCCAATGTGCGCATGATGTGGCCTGACACCTCGCCCAAAATGGAGCAACCGCTCAAACCTGGTGCCCAGCTCACCGCAGCGGAGGTTTCGACACGTGAGCTTGGTTTCGACGATGCCTTGTTTGAAAAACTCAAGCGTCATCGCGGCGTGCTCGCCATGGCAGAAGGAGTCCCGGCGTATCTCATCTTCAGCAATCAGACGCTGGAGTTTCTCACTCGACTGAAACCCACCAGCGTCGAAGCGGGTTTAAAAATCCGAGGTGTCGGGGAAAAGAAAGCTCGGCAGTATCTCCCCGAGTTCATTCAAGTGATCAAAAAGCACGGTTAGAATCCTGACCAAAAAAAGCCTCACTCCATTTCGGGAGTGAGGCTTGAAGTAACCTCCGTGACCTAACGCGAAGTTAGGTTCGGCTTGCGTTTAAGGAACCAGGAAGACAAAGGAACCCGTGGTGCCATCCGTGAACGTGATGTGCGCCAAAAGGTAACCTTCACCCGTGAAGGACTTGTACACGTTCGCACCGCCTGTGCCGCCGGTTCCAGGAATGCTGAAAGCAGAGATCGTGGCATTGCGAGTGCCACCACCTGCGATAGGCACGGTGAACACTTGGCCTTCGCGGGAAACCAGAACCAAGTCACCGGAGGAATTTTCAGCCCAGAGGCCTTTATCATTCGCAGCCGTCACACCGCCAGTACCGATGAGCAGGTCACCGACGAAGGCAACACGACCCGATTGGCTGATGGTCTGAACAGTGAAGGCACTGAAGACCGCAGTGGTTGCAGCACCGTTGCCATCGGGTGCAAAAGCACCTTCACGAGCGACGAGACGAGCAACAGTCGAATTGTGAGACCAGACACCAGTGTCTGTCGAAGCCGTGACTCCACCCAGACCGACCGTCAGTCCGCCTGTGAAAGCAACATGGGAAACGGAACCAACATTGCCCAGAGCTGGACCACCAATGGAGTTAAACGTCGCGGCAGGATCGACACCTTGAGGACCAAAGCCTGTGGATTGTGCCTGGCCGGTGCGAACCAACAATGTCGAGGTCGTCGAATTGCTCAGGTAAAGCGTGTTGTTGTTGGTCGAATCCACTCCAGGGCCTTGAATCGTGGACAAGAAGGCAATGCGATTGAGGTCATTGAGCACTGGAGACGTTGGCTTCAGGAACGTCGCGCCGGCAATTCCTGGAGCTGGCTGAGAGAACCCAGAGCTGTGACCTGCAGCGATCACGCTCAAGACGGTGCCATTGTGAAACCAGATCCCAAACTGATTGGCCGCTGTAATGCCATCGGCGACGCTGATGCGGCGTTTGCCAGGGAAGACCACACGACCCGTGTTGTTGATGTAAACGCGCTGACCCGTGGCCAAGCGAACGTCATCAAAAACAGCGGTGCCTGTTGCGGAGGAAGAACCTTCGCGGGCAATCAGACGTGGGGCCGAACCCAAGCGAACCACGACGGAGTCGTTCAGACGAGTCACACCGAGGGTCGTGTCAGTTTGGAGCGGCAGCGTTGTCGCCACTTGCAGAGAATCATTCAGAGCCAAGCCTGCACGAGCGCTGTCAAAAACCACGCCCACAGGAAGGATTGGGCTGCCTGAACCACCGGCCTGAATCCGGGTAAGCGATCCTGGCTCACCTGCGTAGATGCCGGTCGTGCCAAAAGGTCCACCCGCGATTTCAGCAGAGAAAGCCACTTGATTGTTCACATTGAACATCGGATTCACTGACAGATCCGTGAAAGTACCGCCGCCAGGAGCCGAATCACCTCGACGTGCCACTAAGGTCAGGATGGGAGCACCACCGGCAGGATCAGGCAATTCAGCCCAGATGCCTTGCTCGTTTGTGCCGGCCACCGTGTCGCCGAGTTCGAGGAAACCACGAAAGGCACCCAGACCATTTTCATTGAGGGTACCCGAGCTTCGAATCGATTCGAAAGTTGAACCCACCGTGCCAGGAGCCGAGTCATCGGCAACGGCGACCAGATAAGTCAGGGCACCCGTCGTTGGGAAAAACAGACCTGCGGCTGCACTGTCCAAGGAAAGGCTCACCAAAGGTTGGCCAGAACTGTTGACCATGTTTTGACGACCCACAGGACCACCACCCAAAGCAACAAAGAGATTTTTCTCAGGGATTGTAATCGCCGTGATGGATTTTGAAGTTCTGCTTTCGTCATAGATGACGTCGCCAGTAGCTAAGTAGGCGACGGTGAGTTCAGCAGCGCCGACCGGACGAGTCAGCAGCACTTTCGTGGGAGCAGTGGACATCGTCACCAACACGAACAGGGTTCCGTCGCGTGCCATGGTCACGTTGTTGATGGTTTGGATCGTGCCAGGAAGAGGCGTCACGCCATCTTTGTTCAGAGCCGTGCCACCTTCGAGAGCCACAAGTTCAAGGGGGCTTGCACCTGTGCCATCGGCATCGACCCAAACGCCTTTGCCCATCGCGACTTCAGCAGCATTACGAACATTGGCGACAAAAGCCCAACCGCCCGTGTTTGGAAGAAAGATTTCTGTGAAGTCAGAAAATTCAGTGCCCGCAGGTGCTCCTGGAGCGCTTGCGTCTTCAATGGCCACCAGACTGGTCACACCGCTGTCGTTGAACCAAAGTCCAAGATTGGCATTTGCAGGAGCAGCACCACCCAAAGTGGCTTTGAAAAGGACATCCGAGTTGTCATTGATCAGGAAGTTCGGGAAGGTCGCGAATGCAAAGCCAGCACCGGGTGCAACACCAGTGTTCATCGCCACCACAGTGGGTGCACCCGCGATCGGATTCGCGGAGAAGGCTAGCATCTGAGTGGCTGTACTACCGGTCACCGCAGAAGCGAAGGCAGTCACTCCCAGATTATTCGTCGCGGGAGTGAGTCCGAAGGTTGAGAAACTCGATCCAGCCAAGTCTCCTGCGGCGATGCCAGTGGAAGTTCCTTGCAACACGAACAATTCCAAAGCTGCGCCCGTGTAGAAATGGATGGTGCGGAGCGAAGGTGTTCCCGTGGCACGTCCAACGGTGGCGAACTGCCCACTGTCATTGGTCGTAAAGTTACTGAACTGTGAAAAGGTCTCTCCGGGAATCCCAGGAACAGCGCCACCCACTCGGCCCAACAACGTTGGAACGCCGGCCGTGAAGGACCAAGCACTGAAGATGGTGCCATCAAGTCGAAGGTAAGCCAAGCCTACTCCACCTGTGGCAGAGTGCACGTTATCCAAGGTGCCATACGTGAACCCAGGCAGAGTGCTTGGTGTGTCACCCGCCAAATTGGACAAGGTTAATGAGCCGGGCGAGCCCGACCACATGCCGATCGGATTGCTAGGTGCACGAGTAATGCTAGCAGCAAATGAAACGCTGCCGTCAGAGCCAACGCTGGCGTCATTCACGATGCCACGCCAAGTGTTTCCGCCGGTGCCAGGAGCGACGGATCCGAGTTCGGCCACGGGTTGCAAAGAGACGATCGTTTGTGCCATCCCAGGGGATGACAGCGCAGCCAGGGCAAAAAGCCTGACCACCCACTTTATTTTCGAGAGCACTGTTAGTTTCATAGATGTCGGGAGATTACTTTGCCCGGAGAAATACTCCGAAAAGCGGTGCGAGTTACAGGAAGAGGGGAGAAGCCAATGTTGAAAGCGCTATTTAGTGACAGGATTTTTTGAAAATGCCATCACGAACTGACTAAGTTTCTGTATGAAGTCCTGATCTTGTTATGGTTTTTACACTAGCGCTAATGCTTCAATGCGAAGACTTTTTTCATTCTCGGAGATTTTAGTTCGTGCGGAGTGACCTCTGGACATGAAAAGTTCTCTTGAGTCGATGAATTAGACGCAAAGACCATGCCAAACAGGACAATGACTCTGCGCGATGCCTGATTGGAATGTTCGACAAATGAGATATCCTCTTCCAAGCTCACCCCCCGCTGTTTCACGAATGATGTCCCGACTGATTTTTTTGCTCATCTGCCTAGCCCTCACTGGCTGGACCCTCGATCAGCAACAGCAGTCAGGACGCTTTCAAGAAGTGGACGAGGGCTTTCTCGATTTCTTAGTCGCCAACGGACGAGAGCGACTGACACAACTGCGTGCTGACGCGGACTCACAAGTTGCCTTCATCGCCCTCAACGAACAAGACCGTGCCGAATATGAAACCTGGCCACCTTCGCCCTTGGACTGGCAAACACTGCTCAATGGATTGCGCGCGCATGAACCGAGCGTGGTGCTGATCGCCACACCTCTGAACTGGGGCCGACCTTCACCTGAGTTTGTTCCAGCCGTCGCGTCAGCCTTGCTACCCTATTCTAGCGTTGTCATGGGGATCGAGACCACGCTGACCTCACCAGACGCTCCGAAGTCCCCCGCCTTTCTCGGGGATCTTGGGGAGTCGTTGCCCCGGTTTGAGCACGTTCGGGGTGAGTTTTTGGCCCTTCCACGACTCAGTTCACTGATTTCAGCGCCAGACGCCTCTTTGCGGGGCCTGGGGGAACTGGGGCTCATGGCGACACGCCGCGAAGAAAACCAGCCGCTCCTACCTTACGCGTTGGATGAAGAGGAAGGGATGATCGCTTCCGTCCTCGCCCAGACTTTAGCCCGATGGTCTCGCACGCCCTTCAGTCGGCATCGTCTGCGTTTGGGGCCCGGAGCAGGTGCCTATCTCGAAGGCGGCGTTTTTGTGCCACTGGAGCCAACGGGGGATTTTAAAGTGAATCTCGACCGCAAGCTGCCCAGTGTGAATGCTCTGCACCTTATGATGGGGAATCTGGCCGATGGGACCACGGAGGAGGACAAACAATCCCTGGGACAAGGCAAAATCATCGTGATCGGTGTGGATCAGCCGAGCCAAGGGGATGAAGGTCAACTCGGGCGCTTGTATGCACGGGCGCTCGATCAAATCATGGCTCTACCGCGACTTCAGCGACTGACGACTGAGCAGCAATGGATCGCCTGGGGATTGGCCACTCTCGGCGCCGCCTGGATCGTCATCTCTGGCCGACGGCAACAGGCTTTATGGAAAGGGCTGGGCCTGATCTTTGGTGCCTTGATCCTCAGTTATCTGGTTTTTGAATCCTCTCTCATCTGGTGTCCGCCGACGATTCCCTCGGCCTTGATTGCGTGTGGAGCGTTCTTTGGGAGGCTATTCGGTCAAAAATCGGCCGTGCTCATGCCGCCCATGCCCGTCAAGGAAGGCACTGAGAAACTCGCATCGTGACCCCGGGGACATCATAGCCTCAGCGCTTGCAGTTTCAGCAGACGCCCCTAAACTCCATTTCCCCCTGATCCTCATTCGAACACATGCGATTCCGTAATCTTACCCGCCGCCGCGAGATCGGGGCCAACTGCTACCTCCTCGAGTCAGGTCAACAACGCGTGGTTCTAGATGCCGGTATGCACCCGAAAGAAGTGGGATTTGATGCCCTGCCGGACTTCGGTCCTCTACCTCATGACAGTGCGCAGGCCATTTTGATCAGTCACGCGCATCACGACCACATCGGCGCGATGCCTGTCCTTCAACGGAAGCAGCCCAAGGCACCTGTCATCATGACCGAGCCCACCGGCGAGATCGCCAGTGCCATGCTGCACAATTCGGTCAATGTCATGACCGCTCAGCGTGAAGAGGAAAGCATCCACGAATACCCTTTGTTCACTCATCGTGAGTTGGATGAAAACCGTGCTCAATACAGTTATCGTGATCTGGAGCGCGCTTTTGAGATCCCTGACACGGACATGACGGCCAGTTTTCATGATGCAGGGCACATCATGGGGTCAGCAGGCATTTTGCTCCGCGAAAATGGCAGCACGCTCTTTTACACCGGCGATGTGAACTTTGAAAATCAGACCATCGCCCGTGCGGCTGACTTCCCAACGACGGGGATCGATGTGCTCGTTGTCGAAACGACCCGCGGCACCTACACCCGTCCCGCCGACTACTCCCGCCGCGCTGAAAAGGAACGTCTGGCAGCGCTGATCCGGGATACTTACGATGCCAATGGCTCCGTGCTGATTCCCGTGTTCGCCCTCGGCAAGACCCAGGAAGTCATGCTGATGCTGCATGAACTGCGTGAGGAAAATCTGATCCCTGAAATGCCTCTGCAAATCGGGGGGCTGGGCACCAAAGTCACCGTGCTTTACGATCACTACGCCGACCGTGTGCGCCGCAGCTATCCAGGCTTCCGGTTGCTGGAAGACATCAAAATGCTCGTCGCGCCCCGCCGCCCACGCCGCGGAGCCCGCCGTCAGTTTGAATACCAACCGCGCACGATTTATGCCCTCTCCAGTGGCATGATGACCGAGGGCACCACCTCGAATCAATTCGCGAGTCGTTTCATCGACAATCCACGCAATGCCGTGGCCTTTGTCGGTTACACCGATCCCCTCTCCCCCGGCTACAAACTGCGAATGGCCAAACCAGGCGAGATGGTCAAACTTTCCAAAGACCTGCCTGCCGCTGAGCTCAAAGCGCGCATCGAAAGCTACGATCTCAGCGCCCATTCCACCCGCGAATCCATTGCCGAATACGTCGAAAAGGTGCGTCCGAAGAAACTGCTCATGGTCCATGGGGAAGAACCTTCCCAGGCATGGTTCAGCGCTCGTTTTGCGGAGACCCTGAGCGGCACGGAGATCATCCGACCCGACACTCATTCACCCATCGACCTCTGGTAAGGAGGTCAGTGAACGATTTGAACCTCGTCCCCAACTCGGACGAGGCCGAAGAACTTCTTCGCCTTGTCATACGGCAGGCGAATGCAGCCGTGAGAAGCAGGGCGACCCGTCACGTAACCACTGTGCAGGCCGATTGCGCTGCAATTCAGGCGCATGAAAAACGGCATGGCCACATGATAAAGGGTAGAAGTCCAAGACCGATGTTTGTCCGTGATGACATAACGTCCTGCCGGGGTGGAGTAACCCTCACGACCGGTGGAAACAGGGCAGCTGTCGATGATTTTGCCTTCTTGAGTGACCCAAGCGCGTTGTTTGCTGAGATCCACCGTGACGAGAATTTCAGGCTCAGACTCAGGCTGACGACCGAGGATGATGCGCATCAGGAATAAGTAACCCTGAGTGGCGGCAAAGTTGATGGGATACCGTTTGTAGCGTGTGGTGCAAAAGGAGGTCTTGGCCCCGGCACGCAGCAGTTCGGCGGCGCCTTCCACATCACCGCGCGCAGCGCAGGCAATCAGCGGCGTGACGCCTCGATCATTTTCCAGGGAATGCTTCAAATCTTTGATCAAAACACGATCCAAGATGGATTTGGAAACCGGGGAATTGAAACGCGTATTCGGGTCCGCGCCTGCCACGGTCAGAGCCCGGAGAATGTCGGGTCCACGACGCAGAGAAGCGAGCACAAGCGGTGGCTGTTTCTCAAGACCCACCGTTTTCACCTCGGCCCCCCCATAGAGGATTGCCCGGACTGCCGGAGCCGACATGCAACGAACCGCCGCACACAGCGCGGTGTCGCCACCGGGAGTGACTTCATTGGCATCAGCCCCATGACCGATCAGCTGGCCAATCCACTCGGCATCATCCACGAGCACTGCGTATTGCAGCAAAGGCAGGCCCCCGAGATCGGGAACATCCGTTTTGAAACGTTCGCTCACCGGGTCCACCAGAGGTTGCCATTGCCAGGGACGCAGTTCGGGTTCAGGAGCGGGCGTTGGAGCCTTCACCACCACGGGCTCAGGAGCAGGAGCCGGTATGGTTTTTGAGGGATTAGGCGCTGGAATCACGCGCGCAGGAGCAGGCATGGCTTCAATGCCCAACGGCACAGATTTCACACTCGCCACCAATTGCCGCGCCGGCGGGTTCAAATCCGCCATATCCGTCATGGGGGAGCTCTGAATCGGCTGACCCAAGAATGTGATGATCCCTCCGCCAACGGCAGCTCCCACACCGGCGGGAAGCAACCAGGCGAAAACGCTTTGAATCCAACTGGATTTTCGGGTCATCGGGGCGCAATGCTTAGCGGGCTCAACCGTACTGTCGAGCGCCATTTTTCTACAGCGAGAATCCTGCCAAACTTGCGTCACATAAATGCACCTTAAAAAGCCAACCTTCTGACATTTCTAAAAACCGTGAAAAACACTGACATCCACCTCACTGCCGTTTCCGTCTATTTTTTACCCGTCACGATGCGTGTGCCTTTGAAGTTCGGTCCCGAGACCGTGACCAGTACCGTGTGCCTACGCACCAAGGTCACCGTGGCTGATCGCCAAGGACGCGAAGCCAGTGGTTGGGGAGAAACGCCCCTGAGCGTTTCCTGGGTCTGGCCGAGCACACTGCCAGTCGCCGAGCGCGCACAACGCATGGAAGATTTTTCGCAAAGGCTCGCCACACGACTGCTGAATTCAGGTCTCGAAGGGCACCCGATGGAGATCGGTCATGATTTCATGCACCACCACTTGGCGGATGAACTGGCGCTGGCAAATGCTCAGGCGGCGGCTGGAAATGGCAACTCTGACATGCCCTACCTGGGTTCACTTGTGGCCTTCAGCGCCTTTGACATCGCCATCCACGATGCCTATGGCCAGCTGCTCCAGCGCGATGTTTACAGCACCTACGGACCGGAGTTCATGAATCGTGACCTGTCTGCTTATCTGCAACCCGAAGAGGGCAGCGGGCTGAGTTTCGCGGGCCTTTATCCTCACGATTTCCTGCTCCGTGAAGCGCCTCGGACCCTGCCTGTCTGGCACCTCGTCGGCGGTGTGGATGCGCTGGAAAAAGCCGATCTGACTGGCAGTGAACCTCAAGATGAGCACCCTCTGCTGCTCGCCGACTGGATTCAGCGGGATGGCCTCAAGTGCCTGAAAGTGAAACTGCGTGGCACCGATGCCGCCTGGGACTATGAGCGCATGGTGCGGGTGGGTCGGATCGGGCTGGAAAAAGGTGTCCGCTGGCTCAGTGCGGATTTTAACTGCACGGTCAAAGACCCTGCCTATGTCAATGCGATCACCGATCATTTGCTGGCCGATGAACCGGAAATTTATGCCCGCACACTTTATGTGGAGCAGCCCTTCCCGTATGATCTGGAAGCGAATCAAATCGACGTCCGCAGTGTCTCCGCACGCAAACCGCTGTTTCTGGATGAAAGCGCGCATGACTGGGAGTTTGTGCGCTTGGGTCGCCGATTGGGCTGGTCCGGGGTGGCGCTGAAGACTTGTAAAACCCAGACCGGCGCTCTGCTCAGCCTTTGCTGGGCCAAGGCGCACGGCATGCCGCTGATGGTGCAAGATTTGACCAACCCGATGCTGGCCATCATCCCCCACGTGAAGCTGGCCGCCCATGCCGGCACGATCCAGGGGGTCGAGTGCAACGCCATGCAGTTCTACCCAGATGCCTCCCTGGCTGAGGAGAGGGTGCATCCCGGTCTGTATCGTCGGCGTGGCGGTGTGGTGGACCTCAGCACCCTGGGCGGCGCGGGTTTTGGTTATCGGGTCGATGAAATCCTGCGCGAGTTGCCCGAGCCACGCATCGCTTCACGGGCTTGACGGTGAGTGAGCGGTCAGCGTCTGTTTCAAGATGTGACGGATGTGACGCCGCTCACTCTCGCCGAGGTAAGCGTAGCGCTCCGTGTCTGCTTCCCCCTCCAGGACCGCAAACAGACGCGCAAGGACCGTCTCTTTCAGGGCAGGAGTGAGGTGGGTGAAGCTGAGGGAATGAATCATGAAACTGCAGCGGTATTTGAAGAGCCTCGTCAGCAATTGGAAATCCTTCAGCGAGCGGCCCTCCTCACTGCGCGGCGCTGACTTGCCAAAGGCCGTTTGAAAAGCCTCATCTCCCTCGATGCCACCCTCGGGCAAAGGGGCCTCATCTTTAAATAGCAGTGCGTCCAGAACATCCTCCGCACTGTGATCGATCATGCGCCGGGCCGTGCCAGTGGGGGTATCCAAGACAGGCTCCCCCAGCTCTCGTTGCAGGCTGGTCTGCATGTGAATTGCGCGCAGCGCCGTGTGATTGGCCCGAGTGAGCACATTTTGCACAAAGGTCTGATGCTCCAGCACCATGAGCGCCACGATGTCACTGGTCTTCCGCGGGTAAGGTGTCGTGTCAAAAAAGCGCTTCAGCGCGGTCACATTCGCCCCTTTCTCCACCGGCAGATCACAGGTCTGATCTGCCCGCTCGGTGGCGATCACATTGCCACGATGAAAGGCGCTGCCATGCCTGCCCGTGACATACCAGCCGCCCCA
>JAIXVB010000315.1 GCA_027483245.1 Verrucomicrobiaceae bacterium
CAAATGAACATGTCTCATCTCCATCAAATCCGCGAAATCGGCGGATGATTTTTGTTGAGACGGCCGCACACCTTCAAATCCCCCAACCGAGAAAGATGAGCACGTCTCTCCTGCGTGGAATTCACGAAATTCACCGGTACGGCTTGTCGAGAAATCAACAGGCCTTCAAATGCCCAGCCAACTACCAGGACACAAATCTTCATGCCGCGAAATTGGCGGACGTCGAGGGATGATCCTTCGGCCTAGCCGTTACGCCCCGCGCAGTTTCGACACGTCGTAGAGGCTCATCATGGCATCCAGCACCTCTTGGCGGCGACCTTCTTTCAGTGCCGAAAAGGTCGTGTGATTGCCGGGCTGAAACTTAAAGTGCCCACTGCGCGTGCGGCGCAGGTTGGTCAGATGAGCTCCACAACCCAGCTTTTGGCCGATGTCATGCGCATAAGTCCGCACGTAGAAGCCCTTGCTGCAGACCACTCGAAAGTCCACGTCTGGCACGGCGACGTTGTTGATTTGGTAATCATAGACGCGCACGAATCGAGGTTTGCGCTCCACTTCTTTTCCCTGACGCGCCAGTTTGTAGAGGGGCACACCGTCGATCTTGATCGCGCTGACCATGGGAGGCGTCTGGTAAAAATCACCGCGATAGGCATCGAAGGCCTCGCGAATTTGCTCTTCATTCAGTTCCGGCACGGGTTTCTCCTCCAGGATCTCCCCTTCCCGGTCCTGCGTGCTCGTCGTCGCTCCGAGGCGCAGACTACCCGTGTATTCCTTGTCTTCGCTCATCAGCAGGTCCTGAAGCTTGGTGCCCGTGCCGATCACCAAGATCAGCATGCCCGTGGCCATGGGATCCAGCGTGCCACAGTGGCCGATTTTTTTGGTATTCAGACAGCGGCGGGCGACCGCCACCACGTCGTGGGAGGTCATGTCAGGGTCTTTGTCCACTAGCAGGACACCGTTAAGCGAGTCGTCGGACTTCATGTTCTAATGCTGTCAAAAATGTTTCTGCGGCCACCTCAATGGGGCCTCTCATCCGTGCGCCCGCAGCCATGCGGTGCCCACCTCCGCCGAACTGACCGCACACCGCGGACACGTCCAGACGTTGGTCCTTGGACCGCGCACTCACGCGGACCTTGCCCTCTGGCATTTCTTCGAAAATCACCGCCGTCACCACGCTGTCGATCATCCGCAGCGTGTCGATCATGCCCTCGGTATCCCCAGGTTGGACCTGCACCTCATCCATGAGCGCCTGTTTAAACTGCCAACTCGCGATCCGGCCCTCGGCGCGGAAAGCCATCTCGTTCAGCATCGACCGCAGCAGGTGCAGACGCCGCGCGGGGTAGGTTTGATAAAGCAACTGCGCCAACCGCGCCGTGTCCAGGCCCGCGCGGATCATTTCCCCCGCAATCTCATGGGTCCGCGCCGTGGTGCTGGAAAATTGAAAGGAACCCGTGTCCGTGCTGATCGCGGAAAACAGATGCTGCATCACCGCATCCGTCAGTGGAAACCCACCCACTTTCAGCAGCTCATACACGATCTGACCCACCGCCGGCTGCGTGCCGTCCACATGATTCAGGTGACCGTATCCGGGATTCGAGGGGTGATGATCGATGTCAATCAGCAGCGGAGCCCGGCCCAGAGCCGCGACGGTTTGAGGCCCGAGCCGCTCATGCGTGGCCGTATCCAGCGCCACCGCCACATCGATCTGAAAGTCCGCGTAGGGAGGCCGCAGCAGCGTCGCCGTTTCCGGCAAAAACGTCAGATTCAGCGGCACACCATCCTCCAGCAGGGCATACACCGTCTTGCCCGCCGCTCGCAAACTCAGTGCCAGACCCATCACCGAACCAACCGCATCCCCATCCGGCCGCACATGCGCCGCGATGGCAATCGTCTGAGCCGAGCGCAAAGCGTCCGCGATTTCAGCGAGAGGTGTCAGAGAGGCCGGCATGAGAGGGGTCCTCACAAAGCACGCTCAGCCAAAGCTGCAAGGAGAAGATCATCCAGGTTCATCCCTGCCCGACGACCTGCCGGACCGAACTCACACCCAAGATTGACCCTCCGCGCGGCTCCTCTAGCATGGCGGTCTCATGCCTCAACCCGCCCGCCGCCTCGAAGTCTTCACAGAGTCCGTCATTCGTGAGATGACCCGCCTTTCCAATCGCCATGGCTCCATCAATCTCGCCCAAGGTTTCCCCGACTTCGATCCCCCAGCCGAGCTGATTGAGGCCCTCGCCACCGCCATTCGCGGCCCGCATCATCAGTATGCCGTCACCTGGGGTGCCCCGCGTTTCAGACAGGCCCTGGCCGAAAAGCACAGCCGCACGACCGGTCTCGACCTCGATCCTGATCGCCACCTTGTTGTCACCTGCGGCAGCACCGAGGCCATGATGGTCGCCATGATGACTGCCTGCGATCCCGGAGACCGCGTCATTGTCTTTTCCCCCTTTTACGAGAACTACGCCGCCGATGCCATCCTCTCGGGAGCCATCCCCGTGCACATCACCCTCCACGCCCCAGACTTCCAATACGACC
>JAIXVB010000375.1 GCA_027483245.1 Verrucomicrobiaceae bacterium
ACCGCCATCCTGCGCATCTGGCCAGACGCCCAGTTCGCCTACGGACCGCCGATCGAAAACGGCTTCTATTACGACTTCCAGATGCAGCACCGCATCACCCCGGATGACTTCGAAAAGATCGAAGCCGAGATGAAGAAGATCTCCAAGGAGAACCAAAAGTTCGAATGGAAAGGCGTCAGCCGTGAAGAAGCCAAAGCCATGGCCGAAAGCGGTCGCCTCGGAGGCCTCAGCGAGCGCCCCGGCAACCCGAGCATCTTCAAGCTCGACCTCATCGACAAAATCCCCGAAGGCGAGCAGATCTCCTGCTTCCAAAACGGCGACTTCATCGACCTCTGCGCCGGCCCTCACGTCGGTTACAGCGGCAAGTGCAAAAACGTCAAACTCACCTCCGTGTCGTCCTCCTTTTACATGGGCGACGAGACCAAACCGCAGCTCCAGCGTCTCTACGGCACCGCCTTTGAGTCCAAAGAAGAACTCGAAGCCCACTTCGTCCGCCTTGAGGAAGCCAAAAAGCGCGATCACCGTCGCCTGGGCAAAGAGCTCAAACTCTTTCACATCGACGAAGACGTCGGCCAGGGCCTCATCCTCTGGACTCCCAACGGCGCCGTCCTCCGTCAAGAGCTGCAAAACTTCATCTCCGAAGAACTCCGCAAGCAGGGTTACAGCCAGGTCTTCACCCCTCACATCGGCAAACTCGCCCTCTACAAGACCTCCGGCCACTTCCCTTATTATAAAGAGAGCCAGTTCCCCGCCATCATCGAGCAGGATGCCCTCCAACAAATCGCCCACGAAGGCTGCGGCTGCGCTGAAATGACCGCCCGGCTCGACGCCGTCTCCGCCCAGTTCGCCAGCCAGCTCAATGAGCGCACCGGCCGCGAAGTCATCGGGCCAGAGCGCATCATGGACCCCGAGAAACTGCTCGACGGCTTCCTGCTCAAGCCCATGAACTGCCCGCATCACATCAAGATCTTCGGCAGTCAGCAGCGCAGTTACCGCGACCTCCCCGTCCGCCTCGCCGAGTTCGGCACCGTTTATCGCTGGGAGCAGAGTGGCGAGCTCAATGGCCTCACCCGTGTCCGTGGTTTCACTCAGGATGATGCCCACCTCTTCTGCACGGAGGACCAAGTCGCCGCCGAAGTCCTCGGTTGCCTCTCCCTCGTCAAGATCGTCCTCACCACCCTCGGCATGACCGACTACCGCGTCCGTGTCGGCCTGCGTGACCCCGACAGCAGCAAATTCACCGGCAATCCCGAACAGTGGGACAAAGCTGAAGACGCCTGCCGTGCTGCCGCTGCCACCCTTGGCGTGCCGTTCACGGAAGAGCCCGGAGAAGCCGCCTTCTACGGTCCCAAGATCGACTTCGTCATCAAAGATGTCATCGGTCGTGAATGGCAGCTCGGCACCGTTCAGGTCGATTACGTCCTGCCTGTCCGCTTCGACCTCAGCTACATCGGCCCCGACAACAAACCGCACCGCCCCGTCATGATCCACCGCGCCCCCTTCGGCAGCATGGAGCGTTTCTGCGGTGTCCTCATCGAGCACTTCGCCGGTCACTTCCCCGCTTGGCTCGCTCCCGAGCAGGTGCGCATCCTCACCATCAGCGAAAAGGTCGATGCCTTTGCGGACGAGATTTACGCCCAGCTCAAAGACGCCGGCCTGCGCGTCACTCTGAACAACGAAGCCGACAAAATCGGTGCCAAGATCCGCAACGCCCAGCTCGACAAAGTGCCCTACATGCTCGTGCTCGGCGAAAAAGAAGCCGCCGCCAACAGCGTCGCCGTCCGCCACAGCAAACGCGGCGATCTCGGCGTCAAACCCATCGCCGACTTCCTCACCGAGATCACCGCCGAGGTGAAAGAGCGCCGACTGTAAACCACAGACCGGTCAGACATTCAAAGCCCGAACCGTGAGCCCCTTGCTCGCTGTTCGGGCTTTTTTGCGGGGGCGGTGGTCAGTATTCAGTATTCAGTATTCATCCAACATCTACCCCATGCCGATCGCTGAGGTGGGACAGACATGGATCTAGTTGTTCAAGCCCGGGGAATTATTGAATCCAGCAACCACCCCGAGGATGGATTCAAAAGGCCTTTCTCTGCGGTCTTCTAACCTCTGCGGTGTCACTCGTCACGGGTTTGGCCACGGCATCATGGACTGTAAATGTCGAAACAAATCTCAATGCCTCTTTCGCCCAACATCTGCGTGACGCGAGGTGAAAGGCAGAATCCTCGATTGGACTCGTCGAGAAATACGCCGCAGAAAATATCCGCTGCGAATTGAGCCGTGAGACGCCGCCAAATCTGTAAGTCATTGGTAACTGTCGCCAATAACGCCAAGACCTGCTCATTGATGTCAGTCGTCTCAGGCTGCGCGCCATCAAGACGCCAAGTCCCCGTGTTGGCAACGCGGTGATAACGCTCGTCTGGAATAACGTCGCCCTTGTATCTCGCCTCAGTAGGCTGGCAGCCCAACAACTGCGTCAACTCCTCTGGGACGAGCGTGTCGCCGAAGAAACGAAGCGTCACGCACGAACGGTCAACCGGGCCGCCAAAACGAATCAGCTGACTCGGGTCTTCTAGTTCGCTTGCCTTCGGTGGTGGTGGCTTCTGTTCCATACGTGTCAAGTGGCCTAGAGTCTCGGATCAGGCGACGGCGAGCGAGAGGTATCGATGACACAACAGATGCCATTCTAGCCGTTGCCTGCATCCGTTTTGTTCGTCTCCCTTTTACCGGTTGTCTTTGTCATGGGTGTTCTGGATGTTTCAACCACCAGTCAAGCGCCCGAAACAGAGTGTGCGGCGTGGTGCCGGGCGCAGGAAGAGGCACCACCGAATCGTCAGCAAGCGTCAGTGTAGCAGGGCTCCCAACTCGGCATCCAACGGAGACTATCTCACCTCGCTCGACTCGACGCGCTGCTGAAAAGCCATTCTGAAACTCAAGGTAGTCTTGATGGACAACGATCCAGCTCCTCATCATCAGAATCGGGGAGATCAAACCCAATAGACTAACTAAAGCCCAAAGACCGGCCTCAAAGTAGATGCCGATAAAGGCACACCAAACAGCGCAGACAAAGGAAAAGACAGGACTCAGGGCACCACAGAGGAGCAGGATCGTTGAGTGCCGATACTCCTCAGGATATGAATCAGGATCGCTATTCATGAGTGGGAACACTGTTGGTTGAAGCGACGTTTAAGCGGTGCCGATCGCGTGGATCAGCGACCTTGGATTAGGGTTTGGATGGGAAGCGACCATTCTCGGAGTAGAACCAGAGCCCCTCTCCAAGCTGTTTGGTGCCGGAACCGGCCAAGCCGGGACGAAAGGCGCTGATGCCATAGTGCAGTAGCGAACCCCCAAACTCGAGATCGATACTCTCTTCGTCGATCCAGACGGAAGTCGGTTTGAGCAGTTTAAGAGCGTGCGGCAGGGCGGGGTCGTAAGCATCGAAGAACGCTCCATCCTTCGAACGGGCTGCGACTGACCAGCACTGATCGGCAGCAAAATCACGCAGCAGAATCGCGAGCGAGGGATGGTCGATCTGGTAAAGGATGCTCTTTTGTTTTTCGGTAATTATCCTGTCGAGGCCAAATACGAAAACCACGGGCCAGCAAACCAAAAGGAAGGCGCAGAGACCTCCCACGCAGACAACCCAACAAGCGGCGATGATGGTCTTTTTGGCCTTCGGCATTTAACGGAAAACGTGTTAGTTGGCCGAACTTCTAAGGTGAGGCACGGAGCGCAGCGGAGTTGCTTCAACCGCCTTGTTCTGCTTGGTTGATGTTGGATTCAGTCAAGGTCTTGAATGGTGTGTAACTTGTTGCAAATCCGACACTCAAAAATCATGTCGTAAGGCTCTTGGCGAGAAACGTATTCGGCGGGCTCGCCGCAATGAACCCACCACCCGAAAGGATTGAATGTGGCGAACCCTATAGTGCGATCGAACACGGCTTGATAAAACTCCTTTGGCAAAGCGACCGCTTCACCAGAATCGTCACAAAAGTCGGCGTCGAAAAAAGAAGCATCGAATTTGTTGGCAGCTGATCCGTCGGCGATACACCAGGGACATAGATTCTTGATCGTGGAAGCTGTGTAGATGACGCCATCGAAAAGAACGCCGCGAGACTGGCCGCAACAGTCGCAATCCTCATCGCTCTCGCGAATGGAACCGGATGCGAACGGATCGCGGTGATACGGAAACTGTGGAAGTGCTGTCATCTTATTTTAGCAGAACGTCGAGGTGTGGCAGCGGCTACAGGGAGCACCACATCGAAACAGGGTTGAGTGTTGAAGTAAAGAGGGTCATGCCGACTCAGAGCGTGTAGCCGCTTGTTCACCTCCGCCTTGTTCGCTGTTGTATCGGATGCCTGCGCCACCGGATCCCCCTTTGGGATCGCAGGCCGCCCAGATCTCACCCCATGAGTAATTTCCGGTTGGATACCCTTGAGCACCAAGCCAGGCTTCCGTTCGATCCGCTCGCGTTCGCTCCTTCTCTTCCGACCAGTCGGCCCAGCTACTTCCTAAATCTGGATCGTTCAACGCGATGGAGATCGAATTTAGGGAGCCGGCCTGGAAGCACAGGCTCATCAAAATGGGATCGCATTCAGAGTTTCCATTCGGTAGGGAATACCAGACATACCCCGTCCCCATGTCGCGCCTTCCAACTCCAGGAAATGATGCGACATCTGCCTCACGAAGCCCGCGGGAGATTCGCAATCCACTTGGATGGTCGAAGATGAACTCAGTCGGACGCATTGTTTCTCCAGCGAACGTCTCGGATCAGGCGACGGCGAGCGCAAGACGTTGCTGACACGACAGATAGCCTTCCAGCCGTTGCCTGCATCCGTTTTGTTCGCCCTCGTTGAGTCGTGAATTCGGGTCATTATGGCTTGGTGTCAGTAATCAGCCGCCTACCCATAGAGAGAACCTCATCCTCAACAAAACCGATGCTCTCATAGAAGGCCCGAACCGAATGATTCGACTTCCGTATCTGAAGGTTGATCTTCGGGCATCCAAGTCCGGCGAGAATGGTCTCTGCCTCAGCCATCAATCTGGCAGCGAGTCCCTGCCTCTGAAAATCAGGATGAACCGCAAGATAGTTAATCCAGCCCCGATGGCCCTCGTAGCCAGCCATGCACGAGCCAATCAATCTACCAGAACACTCAGCTACAAGGAACAAATCTGGGCTGTCAGCCATCTTCCGGGCTATGTCTCTGCGTGGGTCGTTCTGAGGAACGACAAGGCCGCAAGCCGTCCACAGAGCTACCACAGAGTCCTCGTCTGCCTCCTGAAACTTGCGAATGTGGGTCTGGGTCACGGGTGACGTGTTGAGTTGGGCGAACGTATCGGATCAGGCGACGGTGAGCGCAAGACGTTGCTGACACGACAGATAGCCTTCGAGCCGTTGCCTGCATCCGTATTGTTCGGCCTCTTGGTGGTTTATCTCTATGCACATGTCTCTATACCCTCGAAGAGCGTTGGACTGCTCGAATGTGTGACCATGAAAATGACGCTCTCGTAGAACATAATGAGCCACACTCCAGTCTTGCCGCCTGCCAAGAAGCCAAACCAGTAGGAGACAACCCGGTCTCCTCGCCTATCAAAGCATGGAAGCCTGTCTCTGAGCGTCTCATACTTGGCGACTTCCGCCACCTCGGTGCCAAGAAAGTGGGCAAACCAACGATCCTGCGAGCTGTCATAGTCAGGAAAGTAGTGCTTCAGTAAGCCCTTGGTAGTTCGAATGATGAATCGCTCCGTCCTCTCTCTATCCATGTCATAGCGAACGACCCTCATGGGCTGACCGTCCTCGTCATGAATGAGCGCATCAA
Source organism: Verrucomicrobiaceae bacterium (assembly GCA_027483245.1). Lineage (GTDB taxonomy): Bacteria > Verrucomicrobiota > Verrucomicrobiia > Verrucomicrobiales > Verrucomicrobiaceae > Prosthecobacter. Next base: position 5,820 of record JAIXVB010000375.1, read on the forward strand.
CCATCGAGTCCCGAATCTGACGGCAAAACGCCCTACTTCTGGTAAATGTGCTCGCAAATAGCTTATTCTCCACAATCCAGTCCGCATCTGGAGAGTGCCCAAGGCTCATTGAAAACCATGCGCGAACTGCGTCATCGTCCTTCGAGAAACCATTGTTGCACCGGTGACAGCATGGCACGGTGATGAGGTTTCCGGGGCGTGGTTCAGGGAAGAAGCCTTTCGGTGGAACGTGATCTCTAGTTGCTGCATCAGTAGCACCACAGAGGTAACATGTCATGGCGGTGGACTTCGTTAGTTGGGCGAACGCCTCGGATCAGACGTCGGCGAGCGCAAGACGTTGCTGACACGACAGATAGCCTTCGAGCCGTTGCCTGCATCCGTTTTGTTCGCCCCTTGGTTGGTTGTGGTTCACTTCTGTGAATGATGCTGTCATGATAGCCAAAGTGTGGACTCTGCCTGCAGGCCAGCCGGAGTCCGGGAGTAGAGAACACCCGCAGCATGAAGACCTCCGAACATAACCTCAATGTAGATCTGCGAGGTGCTCAAGTCCTCTGCGAAGTGTGCCAGTCCGATATCGTGGCGTCCGGCATGAAAAACGGAACTCGGTGCTGGTCCCTCACCCGAATGCCAGAAGCCGCCGCTCTGAACTGCGATGAATCGGACAAAGTCTGAAGGCAATCGCGAATGAAAAGTTGAGCCGTCGAAGAACCACGCGCCATCGACATCCGTGGTAATTCGATCAGTGACACGAGTCATTGGGAGGTGTCGAGCTACCCACATCCCGTCTGGGCGGCTAGAAGGTGGAAGGCTGTGCCAGCGGGTGGAAATCTCGGTGAGTGCGAGGTCTGTGTCCGGAGGGCTCATCAATTGCAGGAAACGCGTTTGGGGTTGGGCAACGTCGAGGTGTGGCACCGGCTACCGGGAGCGCCACTCCGCAACAGGGTTAAGGGTTGTAGTGAAGAAAGTCATTTCGCCGCGGGGCGGGTAGCCGGTTGTCCACCACCGTATTGTTCGGCTTATCGATCCTCCCAGAGATCATCGTCGGCAATCCAGTCTTTCAAGATGCCAACTCTTCTTTCGAGAAGATCGCCAAGCTCTAGGATGTTGGAGCCGTCACCAAATTTGATTCCAGGGGGCTGCTTGCCGTCCTTCATGTGAGGGATACAATCTACCCATCGCTTCAAGAGGTTTGTAAGCGCTGCACGCGGGTGGCATTGCCCATCTTCCGACACGTAATCAGTCGGACAATCGCCTGCAAATACCCACCACCCGATTTTACCATCTTGCTTCTTCGATTCGACGCACCAAATACCAAACTTTGGTGCCACGTCGAAAGCCGGCCAATCACCGACTTGGGGAGAATCGATGCCCTGGCCTTCGAGATAGGAGGTCACGCGTTCTCGCATTGAGCCATTCCAGGCGGCGAACTCGTCGTCATTCATGTCGTCGTCATTCATATTTTTGCCGAAGATTATTCTATTCTGCATACAGGTGCAGAGGGATGACCCTATATCTCACGGGGATGGAGGTTTTGGCAAGATCGGGGGTGGAAAGCGTGGGAAATGAAATCCAAAAATGTCTATCTATGAGGATAGGCTGCGAAGGTGATGATATTCCTGCCAATATTGAATCATTCCTGCGCGTCAATCTTTCCAAAGGTTTGATAGGCCCCTGCTCTCCATGACAACTCCACCCAACGCTGCCATGCTGAGACTGGAGGATTAACCGCGCGAGGCGATCAAGGCGAAGCATGACTCCCGGCACCCGGCGCAGATGGGCATGGAGGAGATCACGGCCTTTCCCCAGCACGTGTGAGTGACGCGGTATGTGGCGGTATCCACCCGTGATCAGGCGCTCAATGCGCTGGTTAGGTGCCCTGAAATCAAAAAAGCTCGCGTGCCGACATGGGGAGTGTCGAGCTGGAGGCTTTTCTCGCGGACCTTGTGCTGGGGAAGACGCTTCCGACTCCTCAAAGTCAGCTCCCCGTGGCGGGAGCTCTGTCAGCGAGACACAGACCCAGGTTCCCCCGGCGGGGAATGCTTCCCGTGGCCAGGAAACGTGATTCCTCGCTCAGGGAGAGCTGTTCTGGGGACCAGAACAAGATCGCACCGCCTGGGGAAGTGGGTTTTTGCGCCGCGACTCTGGATTCCCCAGGCGGGAAGGACTGTTTGAGAACCCCAGGCAGGATTCCCCGCCCGGGAAAGGCGATGCGGGGGCCGGGCAGCAGCCTTACCCGGAGGTGGCGTCCTCGAGCGCAGAGAAGGAGCCGGATTTTCGCGGGTGCGGGTGTCGCGGCGGAGGCAGGAAAGAGAGACTCGGCAGTGGTTTTGCGAGTTGCTTGGCCGCGTTGCCGCCCGTCGTTTCACCCTGATGATGGGATGACGGCAGGATGCCGTCACTCCTTGGGGGGAGCCCGTCGGTAATCGGGAGGTCTCCGCAGTCAGGAAAGATCCACAGATTTCACCGATTGCTCAGAGGGGTGGGAGAGCGTTGTTGAGGGTGAACCGACAACGCGCGTTTTGGGTGTGCAATTGACCCGAGAGATTCATTTCTGGAATCTGTGTTCTCTGCGAAATCTGCGGATGTCTTCTCTTTCGGCGGACGTGAGAGCTCTCTGTGCGGGAGAGGCGAGGACGAGGACGAGGACGAGGACGAGGACGATGCGACATCGGAGAGCGCGATGACCTCGTTTCCGGGAGGAGGAGTAAGAGTAGGAGGAAGAGAAGGATTTTTGGCCTCAGAGACTCTGGACCCTTTTCTCTTTTCCCTTTCCCCTTTTCCCTTTCTTCACCCCCTCACGCGGCTTGCGCGAGTTTCCGAGGCGTGTTCTGCACGGCAAAGGTCTCGGCGCTGGGGACGTCCCAGACGAGATACTTGGACAGCATGCGCATGAGGGCGCGGCTGTAGCGGGAGCGGGTGTAGCCTCCGGAGGCCATGCTGGCGATGTGGAAGGTGGAGTGACGCTCCATGCGGCTGGCGAGGTTGAAGGGGGAGGGCTTCATCGCGAGGTTCTTGCCGGCGAGATGGATGCGGAAGATGCGGCC